>JAAYHG010000129.1 GCA_012735455.1 Bacillota bacterium | reverse complement strand
CTGATGTTCCTGGCTTGATCGAAGGTGCGCACACGGGGGCTGGTTTAGGCCGCGAATTCTTAAGACACCTGGAGCGCACCCGAGTGTTGGTTCACGTAGTAGACACCGCTGGTACCGAGGGGCGCGATCCAGTGCGCGACTACCTCAATATAAATGCTGAGCTTGCTTTGTATAAGAAAGAGCTAGCAGGACTACCGCAGGTGGTTGCTGCCAATAAAATGGATATTCCTCAAGCCCTGGATAACCTGGGGCCATTGCAGGAAGCTGCAGCCAAGGATGGCCGCGAGGTTTATCCCTTGTCTGCCGTAACAGGCCAAGGGGTAGAGGCTCTGTTGAAGCGTCTGGTGCAGATGCTGGCTGAGCTGCCTGCGCATGAGGTAAAACCAAAAGCAGAGACTATTGTTTATCGCCCGCAGCAGGAGGAAGGCTTTCACCTCGAACGTGAAGGCGGCATATTTATTATCAAGGGGCTGGCGGTGGAGAAGCTGGTGGCCATGACCGATTTCAACCAGGAACAAGCCGTTCAGCGCCTACAGACAATACTGGCCAGGATGGGAGTAGAAGACAAGCTAGCTGAGGCTGGGGCACAGGATGGTGATGAGGTTAGAGTAGGCGATTACATTTTTGAGTACCATCGGAGTTTATAAGACAAAAAATAGGAGGATAGGGTCTGGCATGGATTGCCTGGATTGTGGCAATTGCAGTAAGGGAGAAACCGTGTATTACTGCCCGGCACGCAATGATTTTGTTCTGGTGGCCGGTGTGACGAAGATCAAAGAGAGAAAGCCCAGCGGCGATAGGACCGTAGACGATTGGTCAGAGCGCAGGAGACGGGCACGGCGTGAGCGCGGTGGCAGCATGAGGGGGATCAGCTAGATCCCCTTTTTCTGGTCAAGCCTATCTAAGTCGTGCTATAATGCAATAGTGGCAGCGACCAATAGTGAGCGGAGGACGAGAATTTGAAAGAGGAAAATCCACGGCGGGTTGGTATCATGGGAGGTACGTTTGACCCCATCCATTACGGGCACCTAGTGGCGGCGGAAGCGGCTCGGGCCGCTTTTGGTCTATCGGAGGTGCTCTTTGTACCGAACCGCCTGCCACCCCATAAGAAGGATTATCCCGTTAGTGATCCTAAGCATCGCTACCTAATGACTGTGTTAGCCACCATTACAAACCCTTTTTTTGAGGTCTCACGGATAGAGCTGGACCGTGAGGGGTATTCCTATACCATTGACACACTCCGGGCGTTGTCGGCCCAATTTGGCCCCGCCGTAGAGCTTTACTTTATCAGTGGTGCAGACGCTATTGCCGAGATACTTACCTGGAAGGATGTGGATGAGCTCCTTGGGCTATGCTACTTTATTGCCGTGACACGGCCAGGGTATAAGCTCAGTGTCAAGCTAGGGCACCTGCAGCAGAAGTACTCCCACAAGGTTTTTACTGTGGAAGTTCCGGCTCTGGCCATCTCCTCTACGGATATTCGCAAGCGTGTGATGGAAGGAACGCCCCTTAAATATTTGCTCCCAGAAGCGGTCGAAAACTACATTATTAAGAATAAGCTCTACCGTTAAAATGAATCTTAGGGCTGAACAAAATTTTGTATCAGGACGGCAGGAATGTCTATACTAAGTGTAGAACTATACCATGAGATTCGAGGTTTCCTGGCCTCAGAAAGGTAGGTGAAGTCCCTTGAAAACCATCTACGTTGGCAATTTACCGTGGGCTACTACAGAAAGTGAACTAGCTTCGGTGTTTGCTGAGAAGACGGGGGTAGAGATCCAGGCTAGCCGTATCATCACGGACCGTGAGACAGGGCGTTCCCGTGGTTTTGGGTTCGTTGAGGTTAACGATGACGACCTGGGAAAAGTTCTCGAGGCGATGCAGGGAGTTCAGGTCGGCGGCCGTGAACTCGTTGTCAACGAGGCGAGGCAACGGCAGAGCCGGTTCTAATAGACTCTGCTAGGGGCAACAGATCAGACCAGCCAAGTGGGGCCTTCGTGGCGCGTATGCTTACGAAGGCCGATTTGTTTATCTTTACGCTGGTGAAGGACCGTGACGGTTATTGACTGGCGAATAATATAAAAAGGGACGCGGGTGGCGATTAGGTGATGTTAGCCTGGCGTGACATGGAAGCTCGCCTGGCGGCTGCTTTAACCCCGCAAAGGCTGAGGCATTCTTACGGTGTTGCCGAAACAGGTGTGCACCTGGCCTTGCGTTGGGGAGCCAGTGCCGAGCAGGCCCGTGTGGCTGGACTACTACACGACTGTGCCAAGGGGCTGGACCAAGACAAGTTGTTGCAATGGGCGTTGGCCTTTGGTATATTAAGTGATGATAGTGAAAGAGTATACCCCGACCTACTCCACGCTCCTGTAGGAGCGGTGTTGGCTTGGAAGGTGTATGGTGTTACCGACCAAGCTATATTGAGTGCTATTCGCCTGCACACCCAGGGCGGGGAAAACATGAGTATTCTGGAACGAATTATCTATCTGGCGGACTACATTGAACCAGGCCGGATTTTTCCGGGTGTGGAGAAGGTACGGGCCCTAGCCTATAGAGACCTAAACCAGGCTGTTCTTACTGCCATGGAAGGTACCATGCGTCATGTGTTAGAGCAGGGATTGGTACTCCATCCACAGACGGTTCGGGCACGCAACCGCCTACTGCAAGAAGTCTTTGCAAAACGGGAGAGGGGAAAAGAATGACACCAAGAAAGCGTGTCGTACGTAGGATTAATTGGCGGAAGTTTGCGCTTTTCTCCTCATGTGCTCTACTCCTCACAGCTTTGGCGGTAGGGGCGAGCATTTATGCTTTCCTTGACAGTCTGGGTGGAGCAGAAGGGCAAGCTGCCGGTCGCGAGCTCCCGGAACCAAAGAAAGAGGAGCCGATAAATGTTCTTCTCCTTGGGTTGGACGCTGGTGTCATTGAGACCCAGAAGAATCTCCCTGCGCGCAGCGACACCATAATGGTGGCCACACTGGACCCGGAAAAAAATTGGGCTGGAGTTATTTCTATCCCTAGAGATAGCCGCGTGTCCATCCCTGGCAGGGGAATAGACAAAATAAACCACGCCCATGCTTACGGTGGAACTGATCTGGCCATCAAGACAGTTGAACAACTGCTTAACATTCCTATTCACTACTATGTCAAGGTAGACTATCAAGGCCTGATAAACGTAGTAGATATCTTAGGCGGAGTAAAAATAAACGTGGAACAAGACATGAAATATGTGGATAAAGCTGGTGGCTTGAGCATTAACATTAAGGCTGGTGAGCAGGTACTGTTTGGTGATAAGGCGGAAGAGTACCTGCGGTTCCGCGACAAGCTAACCGGTGACCTCGGTCGCATTGAACGGCAGCAAAAGTTTATCCGTGCCTTGGCGGATCAATTCTTCTCGGCAGGTACTCTGCTGAAAATCCCCGAACTGGCACGGGTAGTGAGTGAGAATGTCAAGACTAATCTTAGTCCGACACAAATGGTCTACTATGCCAGTTTGGCACGTAAGCTTGATCTGGGGCAGGTACCAATAGAGACGCTGGTGGGCGTGGACCGCTACATTGGCGGTATCAGTTATTATGTACCTGATACCGATGAGATCAGTAACCAGTTGGCAAGGGTACTACGCGGGATTGACCGCGAAGCCAACAAGGCGGTGCGCATCGAGGTTCTGAATGGTAACGGGGAAGCGGGCGCTGCCTCCGAGGTGGCGAGACAGCTGTCGGATATGGGCTATACCGTGGTACGCGTTGGCAACGCAGAGAGTTTTGATTACGAGCAAAGTGAGATCATAAGTTCCGCCAATACACCGGAAGAAGTTGTAGAGGCCGTTGCCGCGGCCCTGAATGTGACGCGCATCTTGCCTGCCTCAGATGGGGAGAGTAGTGATGTGGATCTGAGGGTGATTTTGGGCCAAGACTTGGCCGGTTAGGAGGTCGTGGGTTTGGAAGTACTGGAGATAGCCGCTTTGGCTGCCCAGGCTGCAGAAGAGAAAAAGGCCAAGGACGTTGTGATCTTGAATATTGGTGGCATATCTCTGATTGCCGATTACTTTGTCATTGCTAGTGCTGCCAATAAGACTCAGCTCATGGCGATTGCCGATAATGTAGAGCAAGTGCTGGCGAAACAAGGCATAACGATGCTGCACCGCGAGGGGCACGCTGACGCAACCTGGATACTCCTCGATTACGGCGGGGTGGTTGTGCACGTTATGCGCGAAGAGGCGCGGGAATTCTATGCGTTGGAGCGGCTCTGGGGCGATGCGCCGGTTTTTCGACCTGAGACCTTGACAAGCGACATGAACTTAAGTATAATGACCAATGTGACAACTGCAAACGCCAATGATGATGGGGAGTAGTAAGCAACAGCAGCGTTCCAAGAGAGCCGGAGATAGGTGTAAACCGGTAGCGCGATTTGCCGAACTCGCCTCGGAGTAAGAGTGCAAAGCGGGTGAAGATGTGGGGCTGTGGCGCAGTGGGAGCGCGCTTCCTTGGCATGGAAGAGGTCACGGGTTCAATCCCCGTCAGCTCCACCAATTATCTTTACCAAGCAGGGTGGTACCGCGGGATGGTACATAACCGCTCGTCCCTGGGTTTTCCAGGCGCGAGAGGTTTTTTATTCATATGTTGATAGAACAGTGTCGCTTGGAAGGAGAGGGTCCCTTGGCTAGAGAGGAGCACTACAACTTCAAGGAAATTGAGACCAAGTGGCAACAGGTGTGGGAAGAACGGAGGTCCCACCGTGTGGAAAACAAGAGCGATCGCCCCAATTACTATGTCTTGGAGATGTTCCCCTATCCCTCCGGGGCGCTGCACATGGGACACATTCGCAATTACTCTATTGGTGATGTGGTAGCGCGCTTTAAGACCATGCGCGGCTTTAACGTGTTGCACCCCATGGGCTGGGATGCTTTCGGTATGCCTGCAGAAAATGCCGCCATTAAGCACGGCACCCACCCAGCTGAATGGACGAAACAAAACATTGCCAAGATGCGTGCCCAGCAAAAGCAGCTTGGTACCAGTTACGACTGGGAGCGAGAGGTGGCCACCTGCCTCCCAGACTACTACCGCTGGACAGAATGGATGTTCCTTCTAATGTACAAGCGCGGGCTAGCGTACAAACGTAAGGCTCCGGTAAACTGGTGCCCGTCTTGCCAGACTGTCCTGGCGAACGAACTGGTTGTTGAAGGTGGTTGCTGGCGCTGTGGCAGTGGAGTGGTGAAGAAGGAGCTAGAACAGCGGTTTTTCAAGATCACAGACTATGCTGACCGCCTCTTGGAGGACCTCTCACTTCTAGGTGGCTGGCCTGAACGGGTACGAATCATGCAGGAGCACTGGATCGGCAAGAGTGTTGGTGCCGAGGTAACTTTTAGCCTACCCGGACAGGAGAGGGGCATCACCGTTTTTACCACCCGCCAGGACACTCTCTACGGTGTAACTTTTATGGTACTGGCGGCCGAGCATCCCTTGGTTTTAGAGTTAGTTAAAGGCAGCGATCGAGAAGCCGCTGTCCGAGAATTTGTGGAGAAGTGCCGTCGCCAGCATGAAATGGCACGACCAGGGGAGGAAGCCGATCAGGAGAAGGAAGGTCTGGATCTTGGGGTGCACTGTATCAATCCTGTCAACGGTGAAAAGGTGCCAATTTGGGTGGCCAACTACGTTCTCATGGGCTACGGCACCGGTGCAGTGAAGGGAGTTCCCGCCCACGACCAGCGCGACTTTGAGTTTGCCCGCAAGTATGACCTTCCTGTCCGCGTGGGTGGTCAGCCAGTGGGCGAAGTGTTGGATCCAGATCTTATGACCGAGGCTGTACCTGCGGCCGGCGTTTTGGTTAACTCGGGTCCGTTCAACGGTTTGGAGAGCGAACTGGCCAAAGATAAGATCGCAGATTATCTGGAAGCGAATGGTTGGGGCAAACGGGCGGTGACATACCGTCTGCGTGATTGGTTGGTCTCACGGCAGCGCTACTGGGGTGCTCCTATTCCCATTGACTACTGCGACAGTTGCGGTACCGTTCCAGTGCCGGAAGAGGACCTGCCGGTGATGTTGCCGGAAAACATTAAGTTTGACCCCGGTGTGGTTTCGCCGTTGGCACAGATTCCGGAATTTGTCAATACTACCTGTCCCCAGTGTGGTGGTCCTGCGCGCCGCGAGACCGATACCATGGACACCTTTATCTGTTCCTCTTGGTACTACTACCGCTACACTGATCCGAAAAACGACCAGGCCCCGTTCAGTAAGGAGGCAGTAGACAGCTGGCTGCCAGTAGACCAGTATATCGGCGGTATTGAACATGCTGTGCTGCACCTACTTTACTCGCGCTTCTTTACCAAGGTGCTCTATGACGCGGGCCTGGTGAGTAACGTGGAGCCATTTACTAATCTGCTCACCCAGGGCATGGTAATTAAAGACGGTGCCAAAATGTCCAAGTCCAAAGGTAATGTGGTGAATCCCGAAGAGATTTTCGCCAAGTACGGGGCCGATACCGCGCGCCTCTTTATCCTCTTCGCTGCGCCACCGGATAAGGACTTGGATTGGAGTGACCAAGGTGTTGAGGGTGCCTGGCGTTTCCTCAACCGGGTTTGGCGATTGGTAATGGGGAACAAAACAGTCGTTTCCAGTCCCGCAAATGAGTATTCTCTGTTAGAACGTGCCGATCGTGACCTGAGGCGTAAGGTCCACGCAACTATAAAGAAGGTGAGCGAGGATATTGAGGAACGCTTCAATTTCAATACCGCCATTGCTGCCATCATGGAGATGGTGAACGAGATCCAGCGCTACCTAGAAAACGATCGGCAGCACCGCGGCGTGGTGCGGGAGGCCTTGGAGACACTTCTGTTGCTCTTGGCTCCCTTTGCCCCGCACATTACGGAAGAGCTTTGGTATCAAATCGGCCACACGGATAGCATTCATCGTCAGAGCTGGCCACAGTGGGACGACAAGGCTCTGGCCCAGGAGGAAATAACGATTGTTGTGCAGGTAAACGGCCGTCTGCGTGACCGTCTAGTGGTAGCTGCTGGCAGCCCGCCTGAGGAGGTAGAACGGTTGGCCCTGAAGTTAGAAAAGGTGCAGAGCCAGATTGAGGGCAAGAAGGTAGTTAAGGTAATCAACGTTCCCGGGAAGCTACTTAATATCGTAGCAAAATAATGTAAGAACGCCCGCGACAACCCAGCCGCGGGCGTTTTTAATTTGTACCGTAAGATTGAGAAGGAAAGCGCCTCTCCCGTTCCGTGCCGAAGGAGGAAAACGTTGAAAGGAGACGAAGGTTAACTCAATAGCTGGTACAGAAGGGCAGCCAACATTTTCGCTAGGGGTGATTCTGCTGAACAGTCTCACACGTACGCAGCAGATACTGCTTCTTCTTTTAGCTGGAGTAGCTATTGTTGTGGCCTCGCTCCTCTACTGGAACTACCTGGCAGCGCCTCGGGGTGCTGTAATCGAGCTACCGCCGGACACCTTAGCCGACCCCTCTCAGAACGAGAGTGGTACTGAGCCTTCTGCAACAGCAGAACTGGTGGTGCATGTGGCAGGGGCAGTGCAAAGGAGCGGCGTTTACCGCTTAACCGTGGGAAGCCGTGTGATTGATGCTGTAGAGGCCGCAGGCGGGGCCACAGATGAGGCGGAGCTGGATGCCCTGAACTTGGCAGAGCCGTTAGTAGACGGACGTAAGGTATGGGTACCTAAGCAAGGTGAGGTACAACCTATGACGGCGGCAGGAATATTGAATTCGGCTGCAGCCGGTGTCTCTGGAGGCAAGGTTAACATTAACACTGCCGATCTAAGAGAGCTTGAAACACTGCCGCGTATTGGCCCGGCTTTGGCTCAGCGTATTATAGACTATCGGACAGCTAACGGACCGTTTCAAATCATAGAAGACATCAAGAAGGTCTCTGGAATAGGGGAAAAGATTTTCGAGGGCCTCAAAGACTACATAACGACACACTGAAGGGGGGTAGCCGGACGGGGGTAGAACGGATAAGGTGGCCTCTAGCCGGGACGATATGAAATGGGAAGAGGTTAAGAAGGCTGCGGCAGAGAAACTGCAGGGCATCTGCCGTCTCTGCCGAGACTGTGACGGTCGCGTCTGTGCCGGTGAGGTGCCAGGAATAGGAGGAGTGGGGACAGGAACCGGAGCGCGAAATAATCATGAGGCCCTGCGGGTACTTAGGCTTAACCTACGGACACTACATGGGGTCAGCGAACCTGACCTTGGGGTGGAGCTCTTCGGCCAGTCTCTCTCGCTCCCGGTGTTAGGTGCTGCTGTGGCAGGGGCGGCGATAAACTTTGCCGGCCGGATAGAAGAGCAGGACCTGGTTTGGGCCCAGGTGAAGGGCGCCTTGGACGCGGGCACTTTGGCGCTGACAGGAGATGGACCGCAGCCGGTGGTGTACGAGGCTGGCCTCCGGGCGATAAGGGCTGCGGGCGGTAGAGGGATACCCATTATTAAACCTCGTTCGCTTGAGGAAATTAAGGATCGGATACGGAGGGCAGAAGAGGCAAATGCAGTGGCTGTGGGAGTGGACGTGGATGCTGCTGGGCTCATCAACATGCGTCGGGCAGGACAGTACGTTGGCCCCTTGAGCCCCGCTGCTTTAAGAGAGATCTGCCGGCAAACTAAGCTACCGGTGTTGGTGAAGGGGATCATGACGCCGGATGAGGCCCTCCTTGCCTATGAAGCCGGTGCGGCAGGAATTGTGGTCTCTAACCCCG
>JAAYHG010000128.1 GCA_012735455.1 Bacillota bacterium | reverse complement strand
GACGTCCCCGGTACATGGTGGGTTGAACGCCACGAGTGAAAGGATATTGTCCTGGGAATCCGACATCTTTTAGATAATCCACATCTTCCGTATTGAGAGGAGTATACAGGCGTTCCACTGGCATAGAGGAGAGGGTGCTAAATTCCTCTTTCCGTTCCGGGAAACGGGCCGTAGTCTTAGCAACAGGCCCCTTTTCCCAGGCTTCCTTCGCCTCCCGGATCTGTTTTACGTCGGCCATAATACATACTCACTCCTTGGCCAGAAGTTTTTCGGCTGCAGCAAAGCCAGCCGCCAGTGCACGCTTATTCAGGTCCTTTGTTTTCGGAGGCACTCGGTCTAAGACCGCCGTCTCCAGCGCCTCCGGCGTAACAAGTTTAGTCAGGCCCACGATAACCCCGAGAGCCACAATATTTGCCACTAACTCTTTGCCAACTTCTTCTCTCGCTATTTCGGTGATAGGCACTTGATAAACCGTGCCATCGAACTCCGGCATGTTCTTCACATAGCCCGAGTCCACCACAAGGGTACCGCCCGTCTTCGTGGCCGCGGCATACTTGTCGCAAGCCTGCTGGCTCATGGCCAAACACAAATCAGCGTCAAGCACCTTTGGATAGTCTATCTCACCGGTGCCGATAATAACCTCTGCCTTACTGGCACCACCACGGGCCTCAGGGCCGTAAGACTGGCTCTGAACGGCATTATATCCATCCAAGATGGCTGCTTCGGCCAAGATGATACCGGCCGTGATGAGACCCTGACCGCCAAACCCACTCAAGCGTATTTCAGTCTTGGTCACTGTTGGTCCCTCCCAAGCTTAGCTATGACCTCACCGTATGCAGCCGTGTATTCCGGTACACCTTCAGCACGGTAAAGCTCGCCGATAGCGAACTTGCCTGCTAGCTGCTCAGGTGTCATCTTGGCTGCGGCCTTTACTGGGACAGCATGTTCTTTCTGCCACTCCAACATGGCCACAGCAGATGCGAGCTGGTTCTTGCGACCGTAGTACATAGGGCACTGGCTCACTACTTCGATAAAGGAGAAGCCTTTGTGGGCAAGACCATCGGCAACCAGATCAACCAGCTGCCGCGTATGATAGGCTGTACCACGAGCAACATAGGTACCTCCTGCAGCCTTTGCCAACTCACAGAGGTCAAAGTTTCTATCTATCACACCGTAAGGGGCCGTTGTGGCGAAACTCCCGCTTGGGGTTAGTGGGGAGAACTGACCACCGGTCATACCATAGATGTTATTGTTAAATACCACCACGGTTAGATCAATGTTGCGCCGGGCTGCGTGAATCAAATGGTTACCACCGATTGCAGAAGAATCACCGTCACCAGTCAGGACCACAACATTTAGCTCGGGATTGGCCATCTTGACACCAGTAGCATGAGCGATGGCGCGCCCGTGTGTTGTATGCAGGGTATCGAATTTCATATATCCGGGTGCCCGTGAAGAGCAGCCGATACCAGAAACAATCACTGTTTTCTTCTGATCAAGACCAAGCTTGTCTATGGCCCGAACCACAGCACCCATGATAATACCGTTGCCGCAGCCAGGGCACCAAATGTGAGGTAGCTTCTTACGAAAGTACTTCTGCAACAATTCCTCAACAGCCATGTTTGGCCACCTCCTGAACGCGCTTCAAGATCTCGGCCGGGGTAATGAGCTCCGCATCAATCCGGTTTAGGCCGGAAATCTCTGCCTGTCCAGCGCTGACTCGTTCCACTTCCCGTATCAACTGACCCAAGTTCATCTCAGGGACAATAATTGCACGCGCCTGCTTCGCTGCCCTTCTAACAGCCTCTTCAGGGAAGGGCCAAGCACTGATCGGCCGCACCAAACCCGCCTTTATGCCCTGTGCCCGTGCTTCTCGGACAGCAGCCCGAGCCGAACGAGCCACTGAGCCTGCGGCCACAACCACAATCTCCGCATCTTCAACTTGCCACTCCTCAGCGCTGGCAATGGGAGGCTGCCTCTTCTCGATCTTGGCGTGGAGACGTCTCAGCAGTCTATCGCCATCACTTCCCTAGCCAGAGGGGAATCCAGTCTCATCGTGTACAAGACCAGTTACGTGGAAGTGATAGCCATCACCAAAAGCTGGCATTGGTGGCACCAGGTTGGCACCTGCTTTATAGGGAAGGAAAGTCTCTGGATCCTCGGTAGGTTTTACCCTACTAACGATCTTGAGACCAGCCGGATCGGGCAACTCCACTCGCTCGCGCATGTGTCCAACTACTTCGTCCAGGAGTAGGATTACTGGCTGCCTTAGCTCCTCTGCCAAGTTAAAAGCTTCTACGGTGAGATCAAAGGCCTCACGCACAGAGGACGGCATGAGGGCAATAATTGGATGGTCTCCGTGGGTACCCCAACGAGCCTGCATGATGTCTGCCTGAGCTGAAGAGGTTGGTAGCCCGGTGCTGGGACCATAACGCTGCACATTAACAACGACACACGGAATCTCAGCCATGCAGGCAAAACCTAGGTATTCCTGCTTTAGAGAAAAACCGGGACCCGAAGTAGCTGTCATGGCCTTGAGACCAGCCAGGGAAGCTCCATTGACGGCTGCCATAGCACTAATCTCGTCTTCCATCTGTAGGAATTTGCCACCTACTTTCGGCAATTCCTCCGCTAGACCTTCGGCAATTTCTGTCGAAGGTGTAATGGGGTAACCTGCGAAAAAGCGCACACCTGCTGCCAACGCTCCCCGCACGCAGGCTTCATTGCCAGATAGGAGCAGCGCTTTACGCTCAGTTGCCATTTTTCTTCCCTCCCAAGTTGATGGCAAAGTCCGGACACCTCAGCTCACAGAGCCCGCAGCCGGTGCAGGCCTCTGGATTAATGATTGCGGGCTTGCCATCTTCTCTGACGGTATACACTTTTGTCGGACAGAAGGCGATACAGATCCCGCAGCCCTTACACCACTTCTCATTGATCTCGATTTCGACTGGTACCTTTGCCACTACCTTCACCTCGTTTTCTTCTCGCTTGTCTCGGATTGTGTTCTTAAATCCCGCAACAGGTACCTGAGAGTATTGAGCGAACCAGTATCCAGCCTATACTGGAGCTCGATGACATCCATGCCGACAGCCATGGGCAGAACCTCTGCCAACCGATCTGATGAAACGGCCACACAGTTCGCCATGTTAACAAGCCCCTCCAATTCAGGTACAGGGGCTGTACTGGTGGTTATCCTTAGTCCATGAATCCCGGCATCTTTGAGAGCCTGCTTTACTCTCTCGGCAAAGACTTTACTCTGACAGATCAAAGCCAGGGTGCTCCCCTCCGGAAGACGGGCTATACGAACTATGGTCTCCAATTGCAGATCCAGCGAAATCCCTTGAATGGGCTGAGAACACGGTTCTAGCAAACGCCTTAGTTCATCTACATCCATGAGGTTGGTAACGATAAGATCCATGTTAACGAGACGCTCTCGCGCCCCCTCAGGGTCTCTCCTAATCTCCTCCAGGAGCCACGCTTTAATTAGCAGCCCTTCTTCCGCCTTCAATTCGCGCCGGAAATACCCTACCTGCTCCTTAGCGGCAGCAACAAAAGCTAAACTAAGCTTGTTCGTTGCCCATTTCCTTTCCTGTGCCCGGGCTACAGTAAAAGACAAAAAATCATCGGGACTAAATCCCAATTCAGTAGCCTCCGCTAATGCTAAGTCAATAATTTTTAGCAGGCGTTCCTTACGGCTCAAGTTCTTTCTTACTAGTTTTTCTCCGGCAACAAATGTACCCCGGCCTTGACGAGAAACTAGGTAACCTTCAGCCTCTAGCTCCTTGTAGGCAACGCTAACAGTGTTGCGGCTCACTGTCAGCATCGCAGCCAACTCCCTCTCGGTGGGCAGTTTCAACCCAGCTTCCCACACGCCAGAGCTAATGAAATGTTTTATCTGGTTCTTTACCTGAACATAAAGCGGTATATCACTCTTGTGATTAACAAGAAGGCCTGGGTTGTTTGTCGCCATCAAGTCTCACATCCTATAACAACATGGAACTATCCTTACAATGATTAGTGGACTGGTCCAATTGGCTCCAACTGTAGGCCCCACCTTAGCCATGCAGATGGAGCCCTCACCCCCCGAAAGAAGAGGATTCTGTGCTAGCTTGTTCTCTCACGCTTCACCTCCCCCTTTTGGCTTATAGGATGGATCCATGGTGCCTTAGTCCCATTTCTCTTATTCTCTTTTCGTGTGGAAATTCCTCCTATCAATTCAAAGATTTCTGGGGCCTGCCCTGTGGATTCCAGGCGGGAATGTGATATCGATG
>JAAYHG010000127.1 GCA_012735455.1 Bacillota bacterium | reverse complement strand
TCGGGCCCCGGGTGGACTCGCCGCTGCCGCAAGAGGTGTGTACCTGCGAGGAGGAAGCCCATGAGCGAATGGATGGGCTTCTTTCCTCCGGCCACATTGCTGCTGCAGTTACTATGCACTACCCCTTTCCGGTGGGTGTGGCAACAGTGGGAAGGGTTATCACCCCGGCTCGAGGGCGGCCACTGCTACTTAGCACAACCACTGGTACCAGCGCTGCCCAAAGAATACCTGCCTTGGTGAAAAACGCGGTCTATGGTGTAGCGGTAGCCAAGGCCTTGGGGATGAGAGAACCATCCTTGGGCATACTGAACGTGGATGGATCACGCCAGGCCGAGAGACAGCTGAAGAAGCTAGTTGCCGGCGGTTATGCTCTCAAGTTTGCGCAAACGGTACGGGCGGAAAAGGGTGCCATCATGCGTGGGAACGATCTCTTGGCAGGTAGTCCTGATGTGATGGTTACCGATACTCTTACCGGCAACCTGCTGATGAAAATATTCAGTGCTTACAGCACGGGTGGCAGTTACGAGGCTTTAGGCTACGGTTATGGTCCGGGCGTAGGGGTGGGTTGGGACCGTATAGTGAACATTGTGTCACGTGCCTCTGGCGCCCCTGTTATCGCTGGCGCTGTGGCCTTTGCCGCCACCTGTGCTGCTGCTGATCTACCTAAGATTGTAGCGCGCGAATGGAAAGCGGCTCGCCAGGCCGGCATAGAGGATCTGCTAGAGGCCACTATTGAAGTAAAGGAAGAAAAAGGCCAAGAGGTGAAGCCGCCACCGGTTCGCCCAACTGGAGCAGAGATCGGTGGGGTGGATGTACTGGAGATTGAGGATGCAGCCCGGGAGCTGTGGCGTTGTGGTATCTATGCCGAGACAGGCATGGGCTGTGAGGGCCCCGTTATCCTGGTGGCTGCAGAGGACAAGGAGCAAGCACAAGAGGTGCTGCGCAAGGGAGGCTACGTATGAATGAAGGGGTGGCTACGAGCCGCCCCTTCATTGTAATAGGGCAGGAGTAGACCGCCTAGAAAGCGAATGATACCTTAGATTTGCGGCCTAAGGAGGAGCGGCATGAACGGGCAGGAGCACAAGAAGAACAAGGGCATGGTTGTTTGCAGGCAAAAGCTACGGCAGTTGCGCCGGGAACGCGGCCTCTCGCTCACAGAGCTTGCCGTGCGTGCAGGCATCTCCACATCATACCTCAGCGAGGTGGAACACGGGCGTAAGTCACCCTCCCTCTCGGTACTGCACCGTATAGCCGCTGCTCTCAATCTGGAACCGGCTTCTCTGCTACAGGAGTCGGGGACAGTGAGCCGCATCACTCCTGGCGAGCGGGTAAGGCTCCTGCGCACCGAGCGCAAGCTTACCCTGGCTGCTCTGGCAGAGCAGGCTGGAATCACCCCTTCTTACCTAAGTGAGATCGAGCGCGGGCGTGCCAATCCTGCGCTTCCTACCCTGCTGAGTTTGGCTGCTGCCCTGGATGTATCCCTTACTCAGCTCTGGGGGCCACTGGCGGGCTTAGGCCAGCGCCTGCGGCAAGTGCGCGAGGAGCAGGGATTGAGCCAGGCGGAGTTGGCACTCAGGGCCCGGGTTTCCGCCGGCCTTGTGGGTCAGGTGGAACGCGGCGAAGTCCAGCCTTCCCTAGATACTGTTGAGGCCTTAGCAGCAGTCCTGGGGGTTTCGCCGTGTTTTCTCATACAGGAGGAAGATCCTTCGGTCCTATATTCCCGGCTGAGCCCTTGTGTGCGCCAACTTTTGGAAGAACCCCGAGTTCAAACTGTACTTGAACGCCTCTGTACCTGTTCCCAGGAGGAGCTCCGTTTTATATTGGAGTTTATTGACCTTTACAAAAGCCATCACAAAGGCCCGACAACAGAAAAGGAGTTGCCCTAAGCAACTCCATCCAGGGTAAGATAGCGGAAGGGGCCCCAGCCAACCAAGTCCACAAAAATCCCTTCCGGCCCAACATCCATCTCACTGCTAATGTACACTTCAATACCGTCAAGGGTTTGACGTTCATACCCTGCGCTGCTGTACGGTGCGCCTGCAATCACGGCAGGACGAATTACCGGTCCACCTCAGCCACCGCATTGCTCGTACTGGACTCGGATAGCAGTGTGGCCCTTGGTCTTGAGATGCTTCTTCGCCTCATCGGTTATGGTTATCTTGGTCATAACCAGTCCTCCCTTCTGCCCCTTGGTGTGCCTGTTTTGGTCGAAAAACACATCACCGGTTGCATTTCAATTATACTACAGACTCTCTTCGCTGTAAACCAGGATTTGTCTTTCGCTAGGACTTTGTTTCGTTGCGGCTGGCGCAATCCTCTATACTTCTCGTAGTCTAGTCTGTTCTAATGGGAGCCGGACTATCCTGCAGGGAGGCTCAGCTATGAAACCTCAACTGGCCCTAGCTTTGGCCGTGGCAGCTGTCTCGTTTGCGGCCCCCCTCATTAAACTAGCCTCTGCGCCGCCCCTGGCTGTTGCTTTTTACCGCTTGTTTTTTGCGTCTGTGGCAACGTTCATATTTGCCCGGGGTAAGACAGGGCAACTGAGCGGCCGCTCCCTGCAGCTTACGGTGCTGGCGGGGGTGTTCTTAGGACTTCACTTTGCTGTCTGGATTGCCTCTCTAAGTTATACCAGTGTAATGAGCTCCGTGGTGCTGGTTACCCTGCAGCCGGTGCTGGTGGCTCTGGTTTCTAGACTTTGCTTTGGAGAGCACATCAGCTTACAAGGGGTGGTAGGTATAGGCCTAGC
>JAAYHG010000126.1 GCA_012735455.1 Bacillota bacterium | reverse complement strand
TCCTCGTCTTATAAATGGGGTGGGTCCGATAGCCAAAGTAAGAGCTGATACGCCCGTTGGTAGGCCATGCCATAGCTCCCTTGCCCCGCGAAACGGTACTCTTACCTCCTGACTGCAGCCGGCGAATAGCATACTCCAGCTCTCGGGAGGTTTGTTCCAGTTCCTCTAAAGCCCGTTCATAGGCCGCCTTTTCATTCTGGGTTTTCGCCAGAATCTGTTCCTTTTCCTTGCTGCTGGCCTCAATAGCGGCCTTTCGTTCTCTGGTGACCGCCTGGAGTCTGAGTAGCTCCTGCCGTTTTTTCTCCAGGTCAGCTTTCTTGGCCTCGATCTCGGCCCGCTTGGCCTTGATCTTTTCCATCAGCCTAACATCTTGGGCCACAATTTCCTTCATAAGGTCAAAGCGTTCCAAAAGCTCAGCGAAATCCTGCGAACTGAGAAGGACCTCTAAATATGTAACGGTACCATTCTCCTGCATGGCGCGCAGGCGCTCGCCAAGCAGATTAGTCTGTTCCGTGAGTTCCTGTTCCGCTTTTTCTAGCGCTGCAGTGGTCTCGCCAATGTTCTTTTCTGTAGTCTGCAAACGGTTATTAAGGTAGGCCAGGTCGTTCTGAGCCTGTTCCAACTGTCGATCCAGGGCATTCAGCTGCGCTGTTAAGGACTCCAACTCTTTCTTGGTTTGGTTGAGCTGCTGCTGGGTGGCACGCCTTTCTTGTTCCACCTGTTTTAGCTCTCTCTGCTTGTCCTCCAGCTCACCCGCCTGTGCCGGAACTATACCGAAGAATCCCAGCACCAAACAGAGGGCCAGACTCACTATCGCTTGCCACCTACGGTTTCTTCTCTCCAAGCTCAAGGCCTCCCTTCGGCGCCCTCTATCAGCAGGGCTAATCAATACCATCTGCTACACGCGCAGAAAACGCCTCACTGAAATGGCACTTCCCAGCCCACCCACTAAGAGTCCTAAGCCCAGTAGCAACAGGTTCAGTTGTCGCAAGACTTCCGTCGGACTCAAGAGGGGAACAAACGGCAGGGCAGCATAGACATTGGTAGTCAGCCAGACATAGAATCGCACAACCAAGGCTATGGCAGGTAGACTACCCAGGAATCCCATGGCAATGCCCTCCAAGAGGAAAGGCCAGCGGATGAACCAATCCGTCGCACCCACCAGCTTCATAATACCGATTTCCCGACGCCGGGCGAACACAGTTAGCCTAATGGTGTTAGAAATAAGAAACACTGTAGCAGCCACCAAGAGCAAAACAATGGCTAACCCAGCTATCCGAATGGCTCGGGTCAGTGCGAAGAGCCTCTGGATTATCTCTTCCTTAAAACTCACCTTGGCGACCCCGGGGATTTCCTTCAGCTCAGCCACCACCGGCGTAACATCCTCCGGAGAAATCGTACGGATTTCAAGGGCGTCACGCAGCGGGTTATTCTCTTCCAGCCCTGCCAGTAGGTCTTGTCGCTCACCAAACTGTTCTTTTAAGCGCTCCAGGGCTTCCTCCTTGCTAACAAATGTCGCCTCCCGCACTCCGGGCAGGGCTTTCACCATGGCGACAATCTCGGCCACCGCTTCTTCTTCCAACTCTTCATCTATATAAGCACTTACCTCTACCTGCTGTTCCAAGGTTCCGGCAATGTGGTTCAGATTAACCGCCCCGAGGAGAAACACCCCTAGGATGAGGAGTGACAGGGCCACTGTACTCACCGAGGCCACAGTCATAAGCCTGTTGCGAACAAGGCTGCGAACAGCCTCGCTGATGTAAAACTCCCAGGTGCTAAGCTTCACAACCATAGGCCCCCTTTTCCTCGTCCCGGACAACGCGGCCATTTTCCAGCGCAATAACACGCCGCCGCATCCTGTCCACAATCTCACGAGCGTGGGTTGCAACCACTACCGTGGTGCCGCGTTGGTTGATCTCGCTCAATAGGCTCATTATCTCCCAGGAGGTCTCAGGATCCAAGTTTCCTGTGGGTTCATCCGCCAGCAGGATAGGCGGATTATTCACCAGAGCCCTGGCCACTGCCACCCGCTGTTGCTCACCGCCGGAAAGCTCAGCTGGTTTGGCTCGAGACTTATGGCTCAACCCCACCAGATGCAACACCTGGGGAACCCGGCGCAGTATTTCGCGCCGGGGCACCTCCAGCACCCTAAGGGCAAAAGCTACGTTCTCCGCCACTGTTCGCTCCGGTAGCAGCCGGAAATCTTGAAACACCATGCCTATCTTACGGCGAAAAAAAGGGATGTCCACCGGTCGCAGCTGGGCGGTATCAACCCCGTCAACCACTATTCGGCCTTCAGTAGGTCGTTCTTCCCGCAAGAGCAGACGTACAAAGGTAGACTTACCGGCACCGCTCGGGCCAACCAAGAAGACAAAATC
The DNA here is from genome assembly GCA_012735455.1 of Bacillota bacterium. Taxonomy (GTDB): domain Bacteria; phylum Bacillota; class DTU030; order DUMP01; family DUMP01; genus JAAYHG01. Next base: position 148 of record JAAYHG010000126.1, on the reverse strand, counting down.
ACCTTTTTTTATCTTAAGCGTCACATCTGTCAAAGCGCTTACTCCCTTGGGGTAGACCTTGGTGACCCCGGTAAAGCTGATCACCTTCCTGTCACTCCCTGTCTAAAAACATTGCAAACCAGACTTGTCCTTAGCCAAACATCTCCTG
>JAAYHG010000125.1 GCA_012735455.1 Bacillota bacterium | reverse complement strand
GCATTGGCTTTAATTTGCTTTGATAGATGGGATTTCCATTGAAATCATTGACATCAACAAAGGAAGATTCGCGAAAACGGGAACGTTTTCCTGCCGCAGAAGCAAGAGACTCCGTCTTTCTGCTCCTGGGGCTCATGCCCTCCCTATGTCTGTAAAACAACGTCCGATAATAAATATTATGTCAAGTCCACTCGGTCCTAACCAATTCTCTAACATCCTCAAACTAGTGTTCTTACACTCCAATTTTGGCCCCAGTCGATTGGTGCCGCTAAGCTCCTTCTTTCATCTTTCTCCATACTGTGTTTCCCCTTTTATCTTACTGTTACGAAACTCTTTTAGCTTGGTAGCGATGGCGGCGTAAGCAGCGGCAGGGTTTTCTATGTTGTGGGTTAGCATTTCCATGGGGCAAAAGCCTGTTTGGTCATGATTTAAGATACGTTCCGTTAGAATATCGTAGCTAACACGAACCCCATGGCTTTTTAGGACGTTGAGGGCAGGTCCACTCAAGGTGCGGGCATGAACAGCACGAAATCCAGCATAAACAGCTAAGAGCGCTGCAGCCTTACCGACCACAACATCTGCTAGAACTGCGCCGTGTAGTGTCTCGCCAAGTGCAGTGATTAGATCAAACAACGGACGAATCCCTCTACCTTCACGCTGCCATACCTGATTGCCCTTGACTGCAATTAATGATGCGCTCCCCAACAGGTTCTTTGCTTTCGCCAGGTCCTGTGCTATCTGATCCTGCATCAGCATTGTTACCCCTTTTTTCGTTTTGTACTGCCAGTTGCTGCAAATAATGGTCTCTCTAGGGTTTGGGCATGCTTTGTTCTTCAGACGCTACGGTAACGGCATCCGGTAAGAAGTACGCTGTTAACTTGACTTGTGCCTGTGTCATTGTAGCAATATCAGGCTCCCGCTTCGTAAGCTCCACGGCATTCATGGCTAGAAGGCGCTGTCCGGTGGTCAGGGTTCTAAGACAAGACTTTATATCCTGGTATAAGCCTGAAAGAATAAGGTCTATTTCTATTTCGCCTATGCTGTCTGGTGTGATCTTAGCTGGTGAGAACTCTAGTCTTATTATATCAACCCCATTTTCTCTAGCCGCCAGTACTAGCTGTGCTAATAACCGAGCTTGTTCCTCTCCAGGTGGGATTAGTTGTTCCAATCGGGCGGCCTCGACGCTATTTTGTTGGAGACCCTGTTCTAACTCTCTTAGCAGGTCTAAAGACCTGTTCTCAGCTTCTAGCTGGCGAGTGTTTTCCCGAATACTTGCCAGGGTTGCTTGTACATGGGAGTAGGCGGTTAGAGTAAATAGGCCGGCCAAGAGGACGGACAGCAGTCCGGTAGCCACAAGCACTCTCTGTTTGGTGTCTATGGCTCTAGTGCCGGGAGGTTTCATCCGTGACCATCTCCCCTGTTACTTGGAACCGATAGCGGTTGGTTTCAACCCTGTCCCAGGTCTCTAAACGCACCCCTTGGCCGAAGTAGCCTTGAAGTGAGGTTACAAAAAAAGGAATTAGTTCAGGATCTTCGCTGATGCCTGTAAGGCTGAGATGGCCTTGTGACGCGGCCAAGTATGTCAAAGAGATTCCTTGTGGCAGGGCTGTTTCCACTTGGGCTATATGTTTTAGTACCTGCAATGATTTCATCTCACATTGTTCTACCAGATTCCGTTTTTCTTCTATAACCCCTAGTCTCATAGTCATTTCTCTCTTCAAGTTCTGTAGGCTTACAAGTTGCTGTCTTCTTTCCAGCAGGGACTGTTGTTGGTCTACTAGGCGTGCATGAACAGTGTAAAGATAAACAGCTACTAGACTGAGTATTACCCCGAGGCAAAGTAGGAAAAGGATAAGGGTATGTATTAACCTTTGCCTTCGCCGCCAGGCCGCGTAGCCTGCCGGCAGTAGGTTTAGGCGTGGGTAACTTATTAGCTTCATGTTAACCCCCCTAAGGCTAGTCCCAAACTAAGGCCAAAGAGGCTATCAGATGACGACGGTATTAACCCGGCAGCAGTTGGGCTTCTAGGTATTACGGCCAGTTTCTCTCCTAGCTTAGCTAATAGGGTCTCCCGCTGGGCTAAACCACCAGCACACAAGCAGGCTGCAAAGTGGAACTCGTTACCAGGATCGCAGCGTTGAGCAACAAAGTAGTCTACGCTGCGGCGAATCTCGTTGACTAGGTGGTCTTCCGAGTCATTATCACCCCTATTAATTGTTTCCTGCATCGGAATGGTACGGGCAAACTTCGGTTTTCCATCTATGGTAATGAGTAATTGGGTACTGCTTGCCCCAAGGTCTAGCACAAGGCATGGGCTTTCAGTTTCAAATGCTGGCCAGCTATAGGATGCCCAGCGCAATAATGCTAAGGGACCCGGTTCGAGCACGTCTATGGACAGTCCGGCGGCTGTCAACGTAGCAATAAGCGAGGATATTAGTACCTTAGGGGCTGCGGCCAAGAAGGCGACAGTCTTGTTAGGAAGATACTCTAGAGGGACAAAGTCGTATTCTGCCGTTGTTCCCTTGTAAGGTACGTACCGTTCAAGTTCCCAGTTCAGTGCTGAACGGAGTTTAGCAGGAGGAAGTGGTGGCAACTCTACCTTTCGTATGAGAAGGCGAGAGCCGCTCACAGCACAAGCGACTCGTGTCGGTTTAATTCTTTGCCGAACAAGGCACTCCCTTAGCAGTCTCGCCAATGGTCCTGGCTCTAATACCTCCCCATCGTTTACCCATCCTGCTGGTACAGGAAAAACCGCGCTTGCGCTGCAAATAAGTCCATTTTTATCGCGAGTAAGTTCTATCAGTTTAATGGAGGTACTGCCGATATCGACTCCTAAACTCTTTTCTTTCATGTTGTCATGTCGTCCTTTAGATTCTAATGTCGAGGGTTCTCGCTAACCTTGTTGAACCCTTGCACCAGGGCAATCGTAACGTCCGCGGCGTACTGCTGGCGTAGGACCTCTGCACGGGAGTACACTTCTCCTGCATCTGATACCACATAACGTGGCGGAAGGGAATTCAATGCTAAGGCTAAAACATCAAGTCTGCAGTGTGGACAGCGACAAGTATTAGGAAACCTCCGAGCAACTGCTTCAAAATGCTCATTGACTATGACTTCCATAGTATTGACCAGTTGCACTTACCAAAGCACCCCCTCATTTAACTAGATCTGATGGTGGTAGCGTTTTCGTACCACGTTTCTCTGGATACGTTCAAACCGGGCAATGGTATAGTCAGTTCTGTTACCGAGGCAGTGGGTTCAACATAAACAAACTCCGCTGGTCCCTGTAAGACTATTCTGCCGCCAGCGGCTACGCCTGATAGCGAGGTTGACCCTATGAAGTTTACAGAACCTGTTGCATAGAGCACACAACGCAGATTACAGCCGGAAGTAACATTAATTGATTCACCTGCTGCGATAAGCAATAGCCCCTCCCCCTCTGTTTGAGTGCCAGGGTTGATGCTGATGGTACCTGTGGCCACCACTGCACTACCTGCGGGGAAAGTGCCCGAGACCGTAGCATTACCTTCTACAAAGGTAACTCCAACTGGTGTGTTGCTTCCTTCTATCAGGATGCCGTCTGGTAGGTTTTGTACGGACATTCTCCGATAGAAGTCGATGTTCAGGTGGGGTTGGAAGAGTGGCTCTTGATCAGGAGAGATTTCTATTGCCCCTATCCCCTCCTCCACCATCGCTTCCCCTGCTGCTTGTATGTTACCGTCCACTTGGCATGGACCCGTAATAATCACGTTTCCATTGCAAAAGATGTTACCCTCAACCGTTATATTACCAAGGTATATATCTTCGCTGCTATAAAGCGTATACGACCAAACAGGATGATGGGGATAGGGTTCCACAAGAAAAATACCCGTAAGTGTCTTCCTGGCACTGCCGCTTTCCCCTGAGGCAATAATCTGCAAGCGACGACGGGATCCGGAACGCTCTTCAGAACCAATGGTAACACGGAAGGCACCAACCCCAAGGTTGCCGGTGAAGCCAGAACTGAGATCCGGGTTTACCCTTAAGCGGGCCTCAGCTGCTGCTAAGCCAGCCTTGGCCAGGTAGAAGGCCTGTTCTTCCTGCAAGCGAAGAGTGGCCATGCGGTTGTTAGTCCGGCCTAGATAAGCCAGGGACATGGTTAGGGTAAGAAGAATTGCAGTAAAGAGGAGAACCATGACAAGAATAGAACCGTTGTCACTTCTGGTTACCAACTCACTCATTCCTTCAAGTTGCGTAAACGGACCTGAAAACGCGTCTCCACCTGCCGTTTTTCTTGTTTGCTCGTAATGTGTATAGTGACGAATCCGTCATTGTCCTTGAGCGTGCAGTTGAAAGCAGATATACCTTGAGCTACCGGGTTGTGTGAGCCATGGATCGAACGCTGTAATTGTTGTTGATCGGTATTCAGGGAGTAAATTACCCATTCCCAGCTAGGGTTCAGGAAGCTAGTCTCGTTGGATCGAAGCTGAATGTACGGTTTCTCTAATTCTAATCTCAAGGCATCGGCTTCGAATCTGACTCTTACCTTCCGTGCTGCACGGATGTCCTTTTTTAACCATTGCTGAGCCGCCCAATGATTTTGTAGAATGTCACTTCGAAGTTGCTCCCCTTTCCATTCACGGCTTGCAACGCCAAAGACACCGGCGAAACTGGCCATTAACAAGCCTGCTAACCCTATAGCAATGATCAATTCTATCAAAGTAAAGGCGGCTTCGCTGCCTCCAGGTTTACTCTGGTCGGAGGGGTAACAGCGTGGTAAGTTCAATCTGCCTAGTTGCATCATCTTGCCCCCAAGTAACATCCACGGTGATGTTGAGCAGCCCGTTGTCATGGGGTACGACCCTAACACTGCGAAGGAATTCACCGAACTGTTCTGGTTGTGAAAGATGTGAGTTGTTCAGTGGCATGGGTTCAGCTAGTATCTTTTCCATACAATTGGCGGCTAGAGTCACCGCTTGGTGTGTTTGTTCAGCAGAGGCTGCAACTTGCCTACTTATTAAGCCGAGGTTAATGATAGGAATAAGAAGAAAGGATACGATTGTTACTGCAACCAGAACATCAACCAAGATGCCGCCTCTTTCGTTGTCTTTACATTCAAAGTGCATGATCTTACTCCTCAACTACGCGTATCCTGCCGGTAACAGGCAGTATTCTAATAGTAAGCACCTCCCCCACCCTATTTTCTAGAGGTATGCTAGCTCCAGTGGAGGGAGAACCGCTCGGATGGAACCAAACAGTACGGTCCTTGGGGTAGAGGTAATTGTTACGTATGCGGATTCCTGGGGGAAAAGGTTGGAAATGAGCTTCAGGCTCGAGATAGCCATCGTAGCCCAAACGGCGAATTATGTAGCCGTCGCGGCTGTGATCCAACGTGTAGACGAACTCTATACAGTAAGAACGCTCCTCTACCGCCGCTTTGAGTTCAAGTTGCCGCATATTCGCTACCAAGATGCCTGCCGCCTGACGCAGTTGGCTAGTTGCAAGGAGCTTATTTCCTTGGGGTACGGCAAACAAGGACAGGATGGACAGGAGGCTGATGACTATGAGAAGTTCCAGCAACGTAAAACCATCCGTTCTTGGTTTGGGCATGGTTACCTCCAGAAAGTTGTTAGGTACAGCTCTAGGAGATCCCGTCCCCAAAGGCCAGCGATGATTCCCCCCAGCGCTAAGAAGGGGCCGAACGCCACGACATCGTTTCTTCTCTTTAGCCTTGCGAGGAGCAGCACGATTCCCACACTAGCTCCAAAGAAAAAGGCAAGAATGAGAGCCACCAGGGAAAATGGCCAGCCTAAGAACAGCCCCAGGGCAAGCGAGAGCTTAATGTCCCCTTGCCCAATACCGCCATGGCTGGCCCAAGTAAGGCAAGAAAGCAGTAGGAAATTAGTTACTCCACCAAGCAAATAGACCCAATGTGGTCCGGGTGGAAGAAATAGCGCCAGTACACTACCTCCCAGAGTGAGCGGGTCTGGTATGGTCAGGGTAGCTAGGTCAACCTGGGCAGCAAGAATGAGTATCGTGCCACATACCAGCTGCCGCACGAGTATAGGCTTGAAGCCCCATGTGAGTCCAGCCAGAAAAAAATATACCCCTGTCACAATTTCTGTAATTGGATACCGCCAAGGAATTGGGGCTCGGCAGTAACGACACCGCCCGTACAGCAAGAGGAAGCTTAGTACCGGGATGAGGTCCAAGGGACCTAGCGCGTGGCTACAATCACGACAGTTGGAACCGGGGAAAACTAGCGATTCTCCTTTGGGAAGACGGTAGGCGACAACGTTTAAGAAACTCCCCACCAGGAGGCCCAGCACGAACAAGAGCGACAGCTGAAGCAACACGCGAACGTTCTCCTTTAAATGGAATATGTTTAATCTCTTTGAGAGAAATCCTCCTCAGTGCTGCTGACTTTAAAGCCGTGTTCAGTGTGGGGACACCTAAGCTCGTAGTCCTGGTTCTCCTTCTGAGTAGTATAGACATATGGTTCTGCACCTAATGGGCAGTGAGGAATGGCTTTGATACCTTCCAAAGTTCCCAAGGAGTTGTCTTGCCCTGCTGGGTAGTGTCCATGGATCAGGAAATAGGCATCTAGGGCGGTTTCCAACTGCTTTAGGTTGGCCTTACAGGCCTCTGCCCTAGCCTTGTCGATGTTGCCTATGGCTACTCGCGGCAGTGCGATTCCGGCAATTACGCCGATAATGACAATGGCTATCAGAAGTTCTATCAGGGTGAAACCCGCATCAGGGCGGTTCAAGCATCGCACTACGTATCCCTCCTGCAGCTTTCACGGCCGAAATGTCATCACTACATGACCATACTGGACATGGTTATGAGGGGCAAAGCCAGTGCTAGCACAACGAAACCAACGACTCCACCCACCAGGATAATTAGTGTAGGTTCTGCCAGTGCGCTAAGCAGTACAATGGAGTTTTCAACCTCTTGGTCGTAAAAGTTGGCCACCTCTAGCAGCATATCTTTCAGACTACCTGATTCTTCGCCTATCCGTGCCATTTGTACTACGAGGCCTGGAAAAACTGTGTTATGTGCCAATAGGTCGGCCAAGCGTTGCCCGGACTGCAGTCCCCGCTTTACTATTTCCAGTTGATCCTGTAAGAATCGATTCGCGGCTGTGCCCTTAACAATATCCAGGGCTGGTGCCAAGGCAATACCGTTGGTAAGACACAAACTGAGTCCGCGACAAAGTCGGGCCAGATGCATTCGACTCAACAAAGAGCCAACAATGGGTAGTTGCAAAAGCAAAAAATCTTTGTAGTAGGCACCGCGCGGAGTATTGGTCAAGAGAGCAAAGGCGACTAGAAGGAACAGTAGGGCGAATAAGACTGTGAACAGGGTCTTGGTCTCAGCGAAAGCCAGCAACAAACTAGTTGCCCTGGGAAGAGGGATATCACTTCCCGTGACGAGGGTCAGGAACTGTGGCAAGACAAACTTCACCATGACTATGCATACAACCAAAGCCAGGGCAAGCACAACGAATGGATAAGCAGCTGCGGTCCAGAGCCTCTCGCGCAGCTTCAATTCCCTCTCGTAGGCCACAGCTAAGTGCTTGTAGACCTCAGCCAGCTTACCTGTTGCTTCTGCTGCCCGAGTCATAGGAACTACTAATGGAGGGAATACAATTCCTTGGGACTCTAAAGCACCACTTAAGGAATGACCTCGAATTAGGCCTTCGCGCACACGTGCACATACACGGCTCAAGGCAGGGTAGAATGCCTCTTGTTCTAAGACTTCAAGGCAATCCAACAGCGGTAATCCTGCCCGGATCAAGGAGCTGAGCTGGCGCAGAAATATAACCACGGCTTTAAGGGGCAAGCGTCGTTTACTGCTGGTAAAGCGTGCAAGTTTGAATATGTAGTTGCAGTCTTCTTGCGGTTCGGTCAGGTGGACAATGTAGAGACCCTGCTTGTGTAAGGCAGCAATTGCTTCGGGCGTTGATGAAGCTGAAAGAGTGCCTTGGATCAGATCACCTTGAGGTGTATAGGCTTGGTACCGCAGGTACATTCGGCAGTCTCCTTAACATAGGGCTTATCCCCTTTAAAGGGAACTAAGGTCGAAGGGCTATGGTTCTCATCGTTTTTTAGCTGGCAGTTGCACGCAGTATCTCAGCTACTGTGGTTTGGCCTGCCAATAATTTGTTTACAGCGTCGACGAAAAGTGTTGTCATCCCTTGTTTAACGGCAAGCTGCCTTATTTCCTCTGCTGGCCTTTTGGTAAGTATGAGCTTATGTAATTCAGGAGTGACCTCCATGCTTTCGGAGATGGCCGTTCTGCCCAGGTAACCTGTGTAGCGACAGTCCGGGCAACCGCGTCCGCGGCGCAGGGGTTGGCATGGCATTTCACTCTTTAGGTTCAGCGCCTCCCATTCATCAGGATCAGGCAGGTATTCTTCGGCACAGTGCGGACAAATAGTCCGGACTAGCCGCTGTGCAACTACGCCAGAGAGTGCAGAGGCTAAGAGATAGGGTTCAATGTGCATATCTAGAAGGCGTGTAATGGCTCCAGCAGCATCGTTCGTGTGCAGAGTGGAAAACACCAGGTGTCCAGTAAGGGCTGAACGAATGGCAATATCCGCTGTCTCTCGATCACGTATTTCCCCTACCATGATTATGTTTGGGTCCTGCCGCAGAATTGCTCTTAGACCACTCGCAAAGGTAATACCAGCTTTGGGATTCACTTGTACTTGATTAACTCCGGGGATTTGGTACTCAATTGGATCTTCTACTGTAATGATATTCTGTTGGGGCGTATTGAGGTACCCTAAGGCTGCATACAGGGTCGTGGTCTTGCCACAACCGGTAGGCCCCGTCACCAATATCATGCCATAGGGGCGGGAGATAAGACGGCGAAAAAGTTCTATGGTAGAGATAGAAAACCCGAGTTTCTCAATGCGGTCTATACGGGTAGATTTGTCCAAAAGGCGCAATACCATTTTTTCACCATTAATGGTGGGTAAAGTGGAAATCCGCACGTCTACGTCGTGCCCTGATAGTTTCAGCTCAAGGTGACCGTCTTGCGGTACCCTGTGTTCGGCTATGTCCATGTTGGCCAGGACCTTAACACGGGATATGATAGGTTCTAACAAAGAGCTTCGTAAACTATTTACTCGCTGCAGCACCCCATCAATACGGAAACGCACCTGTACTTCATTTTCCAAAGGCTCGATATGAATATCGCTCGCTCGCGCGGCAATGGCTTGAGCAAAGAGTGAATCTACAAGCTCAATGACCAGTCCTGGGTACGGCGGATTATCTGCTTTGGCGCTCTGGAACCTCGACTCCGCAGTATTCTCCGGTGCCAACCGCTGCGCCTTGTGACTTGTTTCTTCCCAGGCGCCGTAGTAGTGTCTAATCTCTGGTGCGATCTCTTCCTCGGTAGCCACAACAACCCGCACATCGTAACCGGATGCCAAGCGGACTTCATCGATGGCTAGTACGTTTAGTGGGTTGCTCATGGCTACTAGTAGATTGTTCCTGTCTACCCTAATAGGTAGAACATTGTGCCGGCGAGCCAACGTGCCTGGGACACTGGCCAAAGCCTCCTCTTGCGGTATAAAATCGGCCAAGCTGATATAAGGGGTCCCCAGGGTAGAGTTGAGCACAGAGGTTACTTGTTCGGAAGTGACAAAGCCGAGACTTACTAATATTTGCTCAGTTCGTTCACCACTCTGCCTTTGTTGTTTCAAAGCTTGGCCAAGTTGTTCCTCAGTTATCAGACCTTGCTGTACCAGAGTATTGCCGAGAGAAAACCGAAAGTAGGGGGTTAGTCTTGTCTGCATGTAGCAGCCACCTCATTCTTATTTCTTCGCCATAGGGATGAAGATTCCTTCTCCTGGCCCATCCTTAGTAGGACAAAGATACCACGTTTAGGTAGACTTAAGTGGAAGTGTGCCCAACCGAAACTTGCAATTAAAAAAACCCTGTAACGCTTAATGTCACAGGGGTTCGCTAGGCAAAATTCTCATAGTTGGTGCGCCTGGCAGGAATCGAACCTGCGCACCCAGATCCGGAGTCTGGTGCTCTATCCACTGAGCTACAGGCGCACGAATCGTTAACAAGCCCATTATACAATAAACATGAGCAAATATCCAGTCCCATTTTTCCAACCCGCCCAGCCAAAGGGAATTTCTTAGTTTGCAGGATTTGGGGCTTGTTCCTCTGTCAACTTACATTGGCATTCAGTGCAGAAACCATAAAAACGCAAGGAATGGTTAACGATTTGAAAACCGGTCTTAAGTGCTACCTTCTCCTCCAAGTTTTCTAAGAGGTCTTGACTAAACTCTATGATACGACCGCAGCAGAGGCATAAAAGGTGATGATGGTGGTGTGGGGTCGGGTCGGCAACTACTTCGAATCTTTTGTAACCATCACCGAAGTCCGCGGCGTGGATAATGCCAGCCGTTACAAAAAGATCTAAGGTTCGATACACAGTGGCTAGACCAATGTCCCCTTCGGTCTCTTTAACCTTGAGATATAGGTCCTCGGCACTTAAATGTTTGTCCGATTCGTCAGCCAAGGCCTTTAGGATGGCTTTCCTACGACGCGTAAGCCGGATGCCTTGTTCTTCCAGCCTTTGGCGCAAATTGCCTTGCAAGTGGTTCACAGTATTCACCTTTTTCACCAATGTGCACTCTCAGTATAAGCCATTAGTCCAGAGCTGTCAAATCTCTGGACTTTTTCCACCTTCATTATCTTGTTCTTGTGTTGCAACCTGTTTCTCAGGAAAGGTTTCCTTTTGCCATGTTCTCAGCTCGCTTTCAGAGACATCTGCATACCCTAAGAGCACGGCTAACAGGTCTGCCCGTTTAGAGATTTCGGGGTTAGGTGGTGTGCCGCCGCTGGTGAAAAAGTCCTTAAGCAAAGCCGTTTGTTCTTCTAACGGTAGTTTTTTGAACCAAGTTTCCTTCTTGTTCATGAGATTCCCCCAGCTTGTTTAAACCTTCCCCTTTTTCGGTCCGAATATACTTACCCAATAACTGGTGGGGATAGGTCTTGTAAAGAGTGCAATAATAAAAGAGGGAGTTGAAATCAAATTCGCTCTTAGGAGGGTGCTCTATGAGCAAGACTGTTATCGGTGTTTTTTCGAACCAAGATGGAGCCCAGCGGGCAGTAGAGGCTTTGCGTAATTCTGGCTTTGGAACCAATGAGATTTCTATTTTGGCCCGCGAGAACAAACAGGGTGAAAGCACACAAATGGGAGCAAGTAACAACATCAGCGGAGGAGTTACCACAGGAGGGGTCTTGGGAGGCTTGGCCGGGCTTGCTGCTGGTGCTGGAGCCCTTGCAATCCCAGGGATTGGACCACTTTTTGCAGCTGGCCCGATTGCTGGGCTCTTGTCTGGTGCGGCCACAGGAGGGATTGCTGGTGGATTAATAGACTGGGGTATTCCACAGGAACGTGGTCGTTACTTTGAAGGTAAGGTCCGTGAGGGCAAGATCCTAGCTACCGTTCGTGCCGAAGACAATAGGATTGATAAAGCTGCGCAAATCTTGCGTGAAAACGGAGCTACGGACGTTGAAACTCACTGACCAGTACTTGCCATCCTGCGACAAAGGATAGCTATTACCTCTGCCGCCGTTTCGGCGGCTTTCTTACTAAAGGAACGAAAGTCATCTGGAGCCGTGCCGTTTGCACAATCCGAGACCGCACGCAAGAGGGCAAAAGGTATACTGTTGAGGTAGCAGGTTTGTGCTATAGCTGCCCCTTCCATCTCTACCGCCACGGCACTAAATCGGTGAAAGAGTTCCATACGAATTTGAGGCTCAGCAATAAACGTATCACCGGATAGGATAACGCCCTGGTGAGGATTCTTGACACCTGCCGTGGCACAAGCGGATACAAGTTCCAACGACAGTTCTGGATCAGTAGCAAACAAAGTGGAAGT
>JAAYHG010000124.1 GCA_012735455.1 Bacillota bacterium | reverse complement strand
GGCCGGGGCTTCAGTGTTCGGCTGGGTACTGACGGTGTACGAGGTGCCGCAGCTTCTGGCTAACTCGCTCCTGGGTGAAAATGCCTCCCAGCTCCTCTTTTGGGTCATGGTGAACTTTCTCTTCCTAATCGCCGGGATGTTCATGGACGGAACCGCCGCTGTGACCATTCTGGCACCATTGGTCTACCCCCTGGCCATGCGCCTGGGTATCAACCCTATCCATCTGGGTGTGGTCATTACAGCTAACCTGGCCATCGGGATGTACACCCCACCCTTCGGGCTCAACCTCTTCATTGCCACCGGTGTCACCAAAGTGCCCATCGCCAGGATCATATCAGCCCTTCTACCTTACTTTGCCTTAACTGGTTTGGTCCTCATCCTCATCACCTACTGGCCTGCCGTAAGCCTTTATCTACCTAGCCTGGTCTATCCAGCTATTGTAAAATAGGACACAAGAAAAAATCTGTGGCAACGGATAGGACTTGGGAGGTTTGTTTGATGGAAAGCTTTGCAACTCGGCTGAGCCGGGCAATAACAGAAAAGAAAACACCGCTGGTGGTGGGCTTGGACCCGGATCCGGCCCAGTTCCCTGCAACGCTAATTCCTCACCAGACAGCAGACCCGGCAGCGGCCGCCACCGCTATTCTGGAGTTTAATCAGGGAGTCATCGCTGCCATCGCCGACTTGGCTGTAGCCGTAAAACCACAGGTAGCTTTTTACGAACGCTATGGCTGGCAGGGGATGAAGGCTTTGGCCGAGACCTGTGCCTATGCCCGGGAAAAAGGTCTCTTCGTAATCCTAGACGCCAAACGCGGTGATATTCCTAACACCGCTGCAGCCTACGCCCTGGCCTACCTGGGGCCAGACACGAAATCAGGCTGCTCCTCCGATGCCCTTACGGTAAACCCCTACCTGGGCCGGGACAGCATACAGCCTTTCCTGCAGGCCGCTCAGGAAAACGGCAAGGGCGTCTTCATCCTGGCACGCACCTCCAACCGCGGCGCTCAGGACCTACAGGACCTTACCTGTGGCCCCGAGGGTAAGCCCCTCTGGCAGGAAGTGGCAGCCTGGGTACGCGGCTGGGCTGAAATGGGCCGCCGCAGCGAAAACTACTCCTCCTTCGGGGTAGTAGCCGGTATCACCAGCCCCAAAGAGGCCCACCACCTGCGTCAGCTACTTCCCCACTCCTTCCTCCTCCTGCCTGGCTTTGGTGCCCAAGGCGGCAAGGTGGCTGACGCCCTGCCCTGCTTTGATGCCGAAGGCCTCGGCGCGCTGGTTGCCGCCTCCCGCAGCGTGATCTACGCCTACGCTCGTGAACCATATAAGGAAAGCTTTGCTCCTGAGGGCTATGCCTCCGCTGCACGTCAGGCGGCACAAGACCTTCTGGCCGAGCTGCGGGCCGTCGGCTATCCACTAAGATGAGTCCCTCAAGAACCCGAAAGAGTTGGTCATGCCAGAGTCGAACAGGGCACCCCTGTTCGACTCTGGCTATCTACTCTATTTTGCAACCAGCTTTTCCACAGCCCGGGCGCTTTGGCGGGGCAAACTCAATGCGCTCCGCTAGTACCGCTTTCTACTTGTAACCACAGCAACGGTAGCAGGTGTACACGTCTTAGTAAAGGGTGCGTGTCTTTTGTACAACACCCTGTCAAAACCTGACACAAAAGCCCCTTGCTCTTCATCTCTATTAGGGCGTATACTAGGGATAGAACACTTGAGCAATCATTCAAATGAGGTGTAGTCTATGACCGGCCCCAAATCAGGAATCAGGACCACGCACGTCCCAGGCACCGGTAAAACACCAAGTGTGGTGTGCGAGGTTTTTTCGTCGGACCCGCAAAAAGTCAGCCGCTGGCAGGGTCAGCTGCCAGCTCTGGCCGCCGTAGCAGGCTTGTTTAAAGTTCTGGCCGACGAGACTCGGGCAAAGATCATCTACCTCCTGGCCCACGAGGAACTATGTGTCTGCGACATAGCCACTATTCTAGATTCTACTGTCTCTAACATTTCACATCACCTGCGCCTGCTGCGTGCGCACCACTTGGTAAAGTATCACCGTGAAGGAAAAGTTGTTTTTTATAGTTTGGACGATGAACATGTGTTACACCTGATAAGCGAAGCCTTCGATCACGTCAAGCATCGGTAAACATCGTTTGAAAGGAGGCCAAGACTTGCGTTACATCCTAAAGGACCTTGATTGCGCCGCGTGCACCGCCAAAATAGAAGCCGAGTTAAGAAACATCAATGGCCTCGAGAACACCAACGTGAATTTTGCCACCCAAAGTGTAGAGCTCCCGGAAGAGCTGTTTGCTACTGCTCAAGAAGTGGTATCGCGGGTGGAGCCAGGGGTACGGCTCGTTCCTTTTTCGGAGCCAACCGCAGCTGCTATGGAAAAAGACGAGAAACGCCCCCTTCTACGCACGACCTTAGCAACAGTAATCTTCGCCGTTGGACTAGTCTTTCGTTCTCCCTTACAGAACACTCCATACTCCTGGGCCGAGTACTTGGTCTTTCTTAGCGCTTACTTCCTAGTAGGCTGGCCGGTAATTCGCCGGGCCGTTATTAACCTGTTTCGTGGCCAACTCTTTGACGAAAACTCCCTCATGACTATAGCTACAATCGGTGCCATTGCCATCCACGAATTGCCTGAGGCAGCAGCAGTAATGCTCTTTTACGCTGTGGGCGAGTATTTCCAGGAGCGGGCTGTAGACCGCTCCCGGCGCTCCATTGCCGCCCTTTTGGACATTCGCCCTAACATTGCCCACCTCAAGGTCCAGGACCAGGTGCGAGATGTCCGGCCAGAGGAGATAGCGGTAGGAGAAACGATCATTGTCCGGCCGGGTGAACGCATACCCCTGGACGGCAATGTCTTGGGTGGGGTCTCCTTTGTGGACACTTCCGCCCTTACCGGAGAGTCGGTACCACGGAAAGTAGAGCCGGGAGAACAGGTTCTGGCAGGTATGATAAACGGACAGGATCTGCTCATCATAGAGGTGGAAAGGCCCTTCAGCCAGTCGGCTGTAGCACGAATCCTGGAGTTGGTGGAGAAAGCAGCGGAACGCAAGGCCCCCACCGAGCAATTCATTACCACCTTTTCCCGCTATTACACCCCGGCGGTGGTCTTGGGTGCTGCAGCACTGGCTGTGCTGCCACCGCTTTTCCTCCCTGGAGCTTCCTTCTCTCACTGGATCTATCGCGCCTTAATTCTTCTCGTCATATCCTGCCCCTGCGCCCTGGTGGTCTCCATTCCACTGGGTTATTTTGGCGGTATTGGCGCTGCGTCGCGCCAGGGCATCTTGGTAAAGGGCGCCAATCACTTGGACGCCTTGACCGAGCTGCACACAGTAGCCTTTGATAAGACGGGGACTCTTACCCGCGGGGTCTTTCGAGTTACAAGGCTGGAGCCTTATGACGGCTTCACAAGAGACGAGCTCTTGGCCTTGGCTGCAAAAGCGGAGAGCTTCTCCAACCACCCCATTGCCCAGTCCATCCGCCAGGCTTACGGCACAGATGGCAAAGAAGACGTGGTCAACTACACGGAGATCCCAGGCCACGGTGTAAGGGCCCAGATAAGTAATAAGGTAGTACTGGTGGGTAACGACCGCCTGCTCCATCGGGAAGGTATTAACCATCCCCCAGAGGTCTGCGAACTGGACGGCACAGGGGTGCATGTGGCTGTGAACGGCACCTTCGCTGGCTACATCGTGATTTCCGATGAGATTAAGGCGAATTCAGGGACAGCCGTGCAGCGCCTGAAGAAGTTGGGAGTACAAAGGGTCCTCCTCTTGACTGGTGACGAGGAACAGACAGCCAAGCGCGTGGCCGAAGTATTGGGGCTCGATGATTATTACGCTGGTCTGCTGCCGGAAGACAAGGTTAGGAAGGTAGAGGAACTAGCCAGTACCATAAAAAATCCACTACGGCAAAAGCTGGCCTTCGTAGGTGACGGCATCAACGATGCCCCGGTGCTTACACGTGCTGATATCGGTGTGGCCATGGGAGCTATGGGTTCCGACGCAGCTATCGAGGCTGCTGATGTAGTGCTTATGGAAGACTCGCCCGAGCGCCTGGCCACAGCAGTGGAAATAGCTCGCTTCACGCGCCGCATCGTCAAAGAGAACATTGTCCTGGCCCTGGGCATTAAGGCATTTTTGCTCAGCCTGGGAGTCCTGGGTAGCGCCACCATCTGGGGTGCCGTGTTTGCTGATGTGGGCGTTGCCCTGCTAGCCATCTTGAACGCCACTCGTACCCTGCTAAAGTCAGGAGTGGCTGACCACAGCACAGCTTAGTCCGAGAGTAACCACGGATAGAGGGAAGCCTAGGATCCCTTCTTGTTACACAAACAAACCGAAAAAGATGGCCGTACTCAGCTGAGTACGGCTAATTATATTGTTGGCTGCTATTGATCATGGAGAAAACGGCTACTTTCTTTTAGCCTTGACGTATTCGATGGCTTCTTCACCGATTAGGTGTTCGATGTCGATAGCAATAATGTAAGCTCGTGTACAACTGGTTATTTCCTTAAGCTTGGCTTTCTCAGGTTACTCCTGAATACTTTTCAACCATAGCTTTGAAGGCTTCGAAGCGTTCGGCACCTTCTACGATTCTTGCCTTGCCAAAAGCAATAACGCTCCGGAAATAAGTGGTGTACTCCGCACTTACTATTGTATCTTCATCGGTGATAGCAAAAGACACCTTGGGGTGCTTCATGATAGCATCTATCTTGTGCCCCGCCTTGGCTGAGTGAAAATCCCCCGCTCACGGCATTGTCAACGAATGCTAGTACCATACAACAACATGAGTAGCGTGGATTATTATAACACAGGACCTGCCATGGATCCAGGACCAGCTGTCACTGTAACCGCGCAAGAACAGAAACAGCTCTGGAAAAACACCTTTGACCGTTTTCCCAGAGCAAACACAACTTTTTAAGGAAGTACGGCCGATCCAGCTAAAGCCCGCCAAACAGGATGGGCGCCGATTTCGTCCGGCTTTCCCTGCAGCTGTACACGGCCCTTGTCCAAAACCACCACACGGGTTGCCAAAGCCTGTACCTCGCGAAAGTCGTGAGTCACCAAGACCACCGTGGCACCACTGTCAGCCAAGATGTCACAAAACTCTCGAATGAGCTCCGTCCGCGCCATTACATCCACGGCAGTGAAGGGCTCGTCCAAAAGGAGTACCTCCGGCTCCAAAGCAAAAGCCCGGGCCAGGCTAACGCGTTGGGCCTCACCTCCAGATAAGGTCAAAGCGTTCTGCTGCGCCAAGTGTAGCACCCCGAAACGCGCCAGCCAGTTCTTTGCCTTCTCGGTTGCTCTATGCCCATCACCGCGTAGCTTAATGCCTAGAGCAACATTCTCCAGGGCTGTGGTATCCAGCAGTAAGGGCTCCTGAAACACCACCGCCAAGCGGCGGCGCACCGCTAAGGCATTGGACCTGGTAACCCTTTGCCCACGAAAGGCGATGAACCCAAACTTGGGCAAGTCTAAACAG
>JAAYHG010000123.1 GCA_012735455.1 Bacillota bacterium | reverse complement strand
CAAAGGCACCAATACGAATACAGGTGGCGGCAAGGCTGGCAACAGCTTGATCTTTAGTAAACGCACTGGCCAAGAGGTGGGGCAGCCCCAAAAAGATTAACCCCACGCTACCCATGACCAAACAACAGTAGCGAGTTGCAAGGGTACCGCCCTGCACAGCACCCTCTGGGTCTTTAGCACCCAAGTACTGCCCTGTGAGGGTAGCCGCCGCTATGGAGAAACCGAATCCCGGCATGAAAGAAAGACCCTCTGTAGTAAGGGCCACCTGGTGCGCGGCCAGGGACTCTGTACCAAGGTTGCTCACCAAAAAGAAAACCATCAGACTCGCCACTGTGTAGGTCAGCTCCTCCAGGCCCACCGGAGCACTCAACCGCAGGATGCGCCGGACCAAACTGCTGTCCCAGCGCAGCAGGAGACGCGGCTGCACCTGAATAACAGCCCGCCCCCGAAACACCAGCGACAAACCCACGATGGCCCCTATTAACTGGGCACCAGCCGTCGCCAGGGCTGCTCCGCGCACCCCAAGAGCTGGAAATGGGCCCCAACCAAAGATCAAAACATAGTCACCGACTATGTTCAGGATGTTGGTGAGGGCCGCGAGGATCAGTGGCGTGCGCGTATCCCCCGCCCCGCGCAAGAGGGCGTTGACTACAAAAAGAGGGAGCATCAGGGTGGTGCTCAAGATGACTATCTTTAAGTACTGCTGGGCCAGAGCCTGGACAACAGCTTCCGCTTTCGTGAGCTTAAAGAGCGGGCCCGCCAGGGTATAACCGCCCAACGCCATGATCAAACCCAGAAGAAAGGCCAAGGCCAGGGCCTGACCCGCAGCCCGGTCCGCAGCCGCTTGGTCCCTCGCTCCAACTGCTCGCGCTACCAGGGCGGCCGCCCCTGTCCCCACAGCGGCAAAGACAAAGATGGTGGAGAATATTACCCGACTGCCCAAGGCCACAGCAGCCAACTCCTGTGCCCCCAGACGTCCTACCATAGCCGTATCCACCACTTCCACCAACATGTGAAGGCCCATCTCTAGAATAGCCGGGCCAGCCAAAAGCCAAATCCTTTGGTCCAGTCGCGGCCACTGCTCTATGGTTGCTGCTCGTCCCAGTTTACTTCCTCCTCCAGATGTATGCAAAATCTAGCTATGGAGACTTAAAGACCACTACCTCATATTTATGGCCATTGTAACATGAGAGCAAGAACAGGGCAACGTGCCGCCCTAAGCAACAAACAACAGAGACCCGCCACAGGGCAGGTCTCATACACATTCGGCTCCACACAGACCCTGACTATGGTTTCTCGGCAATCTTGACCAAGCTGAATACAGTTCGCCCCTGGCGGTAGATCTCCAGGCCTACGCTCTGGCCGACCTCTTTCTCCGCAATGGCATCCACTAGCCCTTGAGCGTTCTCAATCTCTTTGTCATCCACCTTACGAATCACGTCGCCAACCTTGATGCCAGCCGCAGCTGCTGGACTACCGCCCATGACCTCGGCCACCATGGCACCCTTACGATCTTGTACCTTGAAGTACTGCTGCAGATCCGGTGTGATATCCACAATGGAAACGCCAAGCCACGGACGGACAACCTTGCCCTTAGTCCGCAGGGTATCCATAACCTCTTTGGCTGTGTTAATGGGGATGGCGAATCCCAAGCCCTGTCCCTGCGCGTTTACCGCAGTGTTAATCCCTATAACTTCACCGGCAAGATTCAGGAGCGGGCCGCCGCTGTTACCAGGGTTGATGGCGGCATCAGTCTGCAGGAGATTCTGATAGATACGGTCTTCCACCGGAACGGGGCGACCCTTGGCGCTCACCACACCTACTGTAACGGTGTGATCTAAACCGTACGGGTTACCGATGGCAACCACCCATTCGCCTACTCGCGTCTTGTCTGAGTCTCCCAGTTTTACTGTGGGCAGGTTCTCGGGAGCATCTATCTTCAAAACAGCCAGGTCTAACTCTCTGTCTGTACCCACTACCTCTGCCGGAAACGACTTGTCGTAGCCACTTACTGTTACTCGTACCTCATCTGCTCCAGCCACAACATGCTCGTTGGTCAGGATATAGCCGTCGGCACTGATGATAAACCCACTGCCTATCCCGTGCCGCTCTCGCTGCTGCGGAAGAGACGGCAGGCTGTTGCCGAAAAACCGTCGAAAGAAGGGGTCAAAGAATTCGTCTATAGCTTGCGATTTTTGCACCACCGTGGTATCTATCATGCCCACCGCCGGACCCACACGGTCCACCATATCAGCAATGCTGTTTTCGCCCACACTGGGGAGAACTGGCACCACAGTAGTAGACCTATCGGGTAGTGGTGCTGCCTGTACCTCTTGATAATTAGCTGGAGCAAAGAAGTAGTTGTACACGGCTATTCCACCGGCTACTGCTGTGCCTCCGATAAGAAGGGCAACCAGAGCCAACGCCACATATATTCTCTTATGTCCGAGCTTCTGCCATAGTCCGCTCATCACATATGCACCTCCTGGAAGATTTCAACCCACTTGCCCTCCCATTCTCATTTTACTCCTCAGCTCCATGATCTGTCCAGGACTGCGCCGCATTCTTCACAAAACCTTCAAAATAACCCCGTGGCAAGACAAAACAGGTGCAGTACCAATCGGCACTGCACCTGCAGTATTTTGCATAGAAACCTTATAACCAGTTCATTGGGTTTTCTGGCGTTCCATTTACACGTACTTCGAAGTGCACGTGTGGCCCTGTAGAAAGACCTGTGCTACCCACTTTAGCAATGGCCTGTCCGCGCATCACCTTGTCCCCCACCGAGACCAGAAGTGCAGAGTTATGGCCATAAAGGGTGGAGATGCCACCACCGTGGTCAATGACTACTGTCTTACCATAGCCGCCGTACCAATCTGCCATGATCACGGTGCCGTCCGCTGCCGCCACCACCGTCTGGCCCTGTGGCGCAGCGATGTCTAACCCGGTGT
>JAAYHG010000122.1 GCA_012735455.1 Bacillota bacterium | reverse complement strand
TGCACCGGCTGTATCAGTCTCCTGTTCGGCCGCACTGTCTGTTTCCGGCGCAACTGTCTTCTCTCGTGCCATCGGTTCTACCGCAAGCTGCAGTTCAGGAGGTACCTGCTTGATACTCAGACTGATACGTCGCTCATCCTCATTAATGTCCAGGACTTTAACCTTAACCTTTTGGCCTATTTCCACTACCTCAGTGGGGTGCCCAACATGACGCGGTGCCAGCTGGGAAATATGAACCAACCCTTCAATGCCATCAGCAAGTTTTACAAAGGCACCGAAGTTAAGGATGTTTGTTACCACACCTTCATTTATGCTGTCTACCGGGAAGTTTTGTCGGATAAGAGTCCATGGATCTGGCTTGACTTGTTTCAGGCCCAGTGAAATGCGTCCGCGCTCATGGTCCAGGCGTAGGACCTTTACCTCCACCTCATCACCCTCGTGGACAACCTCAGACGGGTGCCGAACGCGGCTCCATGAAAGTTCAGAGATGTGAACCAATCCTTCTGCTCCGCCTAAGTCAACAAAGGCACCAAAATCCGTCAACTTGGATACGGTTCCTTTGCGTACCTGACCTTCTTCTAACTCGACCCAGAGTGCCTCGCGTTTTTTCGCCCGTTCAGCCTCAAGGACAGCACGATGGGATAGAATTACCCGACGGCGCTGGGGTTCTATCTCAATTATTTTTGCTTTCAGGGTCTGTCCTACATAGTGGGAGAGGTCGGCCTCATAGCGGAGTCCTACCTGTGAGGCCGGCATAAAGGCGCGTAAACCGGCGTAGGCGATCAAACCACCCTTTACAACCTCTAGTACCTGAGCATCAACCAATTCTCCACTTTCGTAACACTGTTCTAGTTTTTCCCAGGCCTTTTCTTGATCGGCACGCCGTTTTGAGAGTAGGAGATTGTTGCCCTCGGCATCAACCTTAAGAACAGTGACGTTAATTTCCTGACCCAGTTCCACTATATCCTGGGCAGAAGTGAATGGGGTATCGCTTAATTCACCTAAAGGTACAATCCCTTCGGATTTATAACCAACATCCACCAACACACCATCGCTGTCTATACGAACCACCTTCCCAGTAACGACCTGTCCCTCCTGCAAAGAAAGGAAGGACTCAGCGTAGAGGTCCTCTACAGCCTTCGGTGCCTGGGGTGTAGCGTCTGTCTCTTCGTTTTGTGTCTCTAGGTCCTTAGATTCTTGCTCCTCTCTTGTTACTTTTGCATCTTCTTGTCCTTGCAGCAAAGAACTCATTTTGCCGTAGACCTCCTCAATGATTTCCTCAGGCGCCGAAGCCCCCGCTGTGATACCCACTTTCTTCTTGCCAGCAAACCACTCGGGCCTTAGTTCCGCCCCGCTGCCAACCAGGTACGTGGGAACCCCCTCTTCGCGGCAAATATCGGCAAGACGACGGGTATTGGCGCTCTGGTTACTACCTACCACTATCATTACGTCAACATCCTTGGCCAGTTCTCGGGCCGCAGTCTGACGTTCTGTGGTCGCAGGACAAAGGGTATCATGTACTGTGACTGCAGCCCCGCGTAGTCTCAAAGCAGTGGCCACAGCTTCCACATTGGTGCTTGTCTGGGTAGTCTGGGCGAGCACAGCTACCTTCTTAGGGATTGTCTCTAGTCTATCCACGTCTTCGGGCGAGGATAGAACCTGCAGCTTGTTCTTAGCCCAGGCCAGGATTCCCTGCACTTCGGGATGTTCTTTTTCGCCTACGAGGATGACATTGCTGCCCTCATCTACCAGGCGGCGGGCTAAGTGTTGGACCTTTCTTACCCTTGGGCAGGTACCGTCATATACTGTAAATCCATTGGCGGTAGCCTCTTCTATTACTTGAGGGCCGACACCGTGTGCTCGAATCAGTATCGCTCCGGGTTTGGCTTCACCCAGGTCCTGAACGGTTGTAATACCCTCTTTGGCTAGGATTGAAACCACTCTTTCGTTGTGAACCAGGGGTCCCAAGGAATAAATCTGTCCTTCCTTGGCCAGGGATTGGCGTGCTATAGCTATAGCTGCTTTAACGCCAGGACAAAACCCACTCGGGTCTGCTCGAATAATGTTCACCGACATCTTCCTTTATTCTCAGTCACCCCTAATATGGGGCAGAAGTTATTGTCATATTCGCGGCCTAAACAGGGAATTCCTGCCCCATAGAACGATTTGTGCCAAAAAGAAGCCCCCTTTCTTGAAGGGGGTCACCTTTCAAAGCAGGTTTTGTGCCAACTTTCGGCCACGGGAAATCGCTTCAACGTTAAGGGAAATAAGGTCTTGTCGGTGAGCAGGTAGTTTTTTCTTCATTGTTTCTCTAAGACTGTCAATAGTAACAGCTTGAGTAGCCTCTACCACGGCACCCAAAGCAACCATGTTAGCCACGCGCACATTCCCCAATTCATTGGCAATCTCGGTGGCAGGAACGACAAGGG
>JAAYHG010000121.1 GCA_012735455.1 Bacillota bacterium | reverse complement strand
TTGAGGTGGCCGGGGATGATAGGGTAGGGAACCTCTGCCAGTCGACCGTGCCACAGGTGGACGTCGGTACCGCAAACCTCCGAGAAGATAGTTTTCAGAACTACGCCGCCTGGTTCCAGCACGGGTTCGGGAAATTCCTCTATGCGTACGGGTTCGTCAGGGGTATTCATCACAGCTGCTCTGACCATTATTGCTCCTCCCTGCTTGCACAGAATTTTGCGAAAGGGCTATATCCACGTGTATTCGCCCCTTATCATGGCATTTCCTCCTTATAACATAAATGGTGAAAATTTTGGTGCGACCCTTGTTTGTTTGCCAGGAGTAGGCTAGAATGTTAATAGTGACCAAGAAAGGGTGGGTGATGTGCGTATCGAAAATGTCCCGTTTTGTACGGTAGATTGGTCAACCGTTCCGACCACGGAGCACCCAGGTGTGACAGGTAAGGCCATCTGGCGAACCTTTGAACAGGGTAATATTCGCGTACGCATGGTGGAGTATACGCCAGGCTATTTGGCCGACCATTGGTGCACCCGTGGGCACGTTCTCTTGGTGTTAGAAGGGAAGCTGGTTACGGAACTGGATGACGGCACCGAGGTTGTCCTCACGCCTGGCATGAGCTATCAGGTGGCAGAGGGCATGAGCTCCCACCGCTCGCGTACCGAAACCGGTGCTAAACTTTTCATTGTGGACTAGGTTTCTTTCTTCCTAAAAGGTTAAACTAACGGCTAAAGGCTGAGACGTGCAAAGGCAGGAGTCCAGGCACGCCAGCCAATACATGGGGACGCAAAGCACTTAAGGGGAGTAGCTTGGGAAGAATCCCTGGACAGGTCAACAACACTGGACGCAAGTCTTGGTCTGTCCTCTGACGCATGGCAGAAAGCGAGACCTTAGACGTGCAGTTTAGGGCCTTGCTTTTTTATGTCTACAGTAGCCCAGCAAAGGAGGAACAAGAGTGCAGCCCTGGTACAGTTTGACCGTAGAAGATGCGGTTAAGGAACTACAGACTGACCCGGATTATGGCCTAAGCAGAGAGGAAGCGGAAAAGCGCCTGCAACAGTATGGCAGTAATGAGCTTACCGGGGAAGAGGGGTCTACCCTTTGGCAGAAGCTTTTGGCCCAGTTTAAGGATTACTTGGTGGTGATCCTGCTTGCAGCCAGCGCAGTCTCTTTTTTGGTCGGTGAGCGTACCGATGCCGTCCTTATTTTTAGCATCGTTATCATTAACGCAGTTTTGGGTGTAGTTCAAGAGGGGCGTGCCGAACGAGCCCTTCAGTCGCTGAAGGAGATGGCAGCACCCCAGGCCCACGTGCTCAGAGAGGGCCAGGTCGTGGAGATACCGGCCCGCGAGCTGGTACCAGGGGATGTGGTACTTCTGGAGACGGGGAGCGTGGTGCCTTGCGACTTGAGGCTCACCCAAAGCGCAAGCCTCAAAATTGAGGAGGCGCCCCTAACCGGGGAGTCGGTGCCGGTGGAAAAGGACGCCGGGATCCTTCTGGACGAGAAGGTACCATTGGCGGAGCGCACCAACATGGCCTATATGGGCACCACGGTGGTTTACGGCCGCGGCCAGGGGATCGCCTGTGCCACAGGAATGCAGAGCGAGATGGGTCGCATTGCTGGCCTTCTGGCAGCTGCACCTGAGGAGGATACCCCCCTTCAGGCCAAGCTCAATTCCCTTGGGCGAACTCTGGGTACAGCAACGCTGGTCGTCTGTGCCCTGGTATTTCTGACCGGGGTGCTTCGGGGTGAGCACACCGGCCCTTACCTTCTGGAGATGTTCTTAGTGGCGGTCAGTTTGGCCGTGGCTGCTATTCCGGAAGGTTTGCCAGCGGTGGTAACCATTGTTCTGGCGCTGGGTATGCAGCGAATGGCCGAACGAGGGGCTATTGTGAAACGCTTACACGCCGTTGAAACCTTGGGTTCCACGACAGTGATCTGTACCGATAAAACCGGAACCCTCACACAGAACAAAATGGCGGCTGTCGCCCTTTGGACTGGTGATGCCAGCTACACTGTGACCGGCGCTGCTTACAGCGGTGAAGGCAGTATAAGAACGGAAACAGGTGACTTGACTGAGGAGGCGCCTGCAGACGTAGCCATGGCGCTTAGGATTGCTGCCCTTTGTAATGATGCCAGGGTGGAAGCTGCTGCGGACGACGTTAAGTTGTTTGGTGATCCAACAGAGGGTGCCCTCTTGGGGCTTGCAGCTAAGCTCGGCTTAACACCCCAAGGCCTTGCAGCCACTTTTCCACGCGTTGCCGAGGTTCCCTTTGATTCGCGCCGCAAGCTTATGAGTACCATTCACCCCGATCCGGACGGCGGTTACTTTGTCTTTGTCAAGGGCGCACCTGATGTGGTGCTCAGCCGCTCGGAGCGACTCCTGCGTCAGGGCAGCGAAACGAAGCTCGGGGCCCAAGAGCGGGACGTTGTGCTGGAAGAAAACGTGACCTTGGCCAGCCAAGCATTGCGAGTTCTGGGCCTGGCCTACCGTCACTTAGATAAGCTACCGATGGGCGAGGAAGAACTCGCTTCCGTAGAGCAGGATCTGACGTTTGTCGCCCTGGTAGGCTTAAAAGACCCGCTGCGCGAGGAGACCAAGGGTGCGGTGGAGCGCTGCTACGGTGCGGGTATCCGCACGGTGATGATCACTGGCGATCACCCTGATACTGCCCTAGCCATTGGCCGCGAGCTGGACATAGCCCGCGACGGAGGTGTTCTTACCGGTCCGCAGCTGGATGAATTGAGTCAGGAAGAACTCAAAGAAAAGGTTAAGAAAGTTAGTATCTACGCTCGGGTCTCACCAGAGCACAAGAGTGCCATTGTGCAGGCGCTCAAAGAACACGGTGAGATTGTGGCGGTGACAGGTGACGGTGTTAATGATGCCCCTGCCCTGAAGTTGGGCGATATCGGCGTAGCTATGGGTATCACAGGGACTGATGTAGCCAAGGGCGCTGCCAACATGATCCTTACCGATGACAACTTCGCCACTATTGTCGCGGCGGCAGAGGCCGGCAGGGTAATCTACGCGAACATCCGTAAGTTTGTCTACTTCTTGCTCTCCTGCAATGTGGGTGAGGTGTTAATTGTCTTCTTGGCGGAGATATTGGGAATGCCACTGCCGCTTTTGCCGGTACACCTTCTGTGGCTCAACCTACTCACCGACGCCTTCCCGGCCCTGGCCTTAGGGGTGGAGCAGGCCGAGCCGGGTATCATGGACCAGCCGCCGCGTTCTCCAGCTGAACCGATCCTGGACAGAGGATTGGTGCTGGGTATCGTGGTGCAGAGCGCTGCTTTAACTGTGTCGGTGCTGGGAGTGTTCAGCTTTGCGCTGCAGCATTACGAACCGATAATGGCACGGACTTTAGCTTTTACCACCCTGGTGTTGGCTGAACTTTTCCGAGCCTATACCTCCCGTTCGGAGCGAATTCCCCTCTTTAGGTTGGGGGTCTTCAGCAACCGGGCCATGGTGCTGGGGACAGGATTCTCCCTACTGCTGTTTTTGAGCACCCTTTATGTGCCGACCCTGCGCACTATTTTTGAGACCAGTTTACTTACCTGGCGCGAGTGGAGATTAGTTCTGCCTGCAGCCCTCTTCCCGGCGATAATGGCAGAGGTGTGGAAGATCATCCGACCCTTCTTCTTGCGCAAAGGTACAGGGGAAGATCCCAGCCCAGCTGGAGCCATCAACCGCTAAGACGCAAGAAGCTCGCCTGCTACACATGCAGGCGAACTTTTTTGTCTCTGCTGCACGGCGTGTTGTGGCTCCGATCTTAGAACTCCCGTTCTCCGGCGGCTAACATCTGCCAGAGGGCAGTGGTTTGGCAGGCCGAGGCAATGCCGCTAGCGATGACTTGGGCCATGCGGTACACTAGGTGCAGGCGTGTGTTTTGCAGCACCATGTACTCCATGAACCCACCTACGTTTACAATCCCAGTGATATGGAGGTCCCCTACCGGGGGCAAGTTCTTATTAACCCCTGCGCCAGGGCGAAGGGCTCCCCGGGCCAGAGTGATGTAGCCGACGCTCTCGAGGCGACCGAGACATGCATCCACGGCAATAATCAGGGGTGCTTCATCCTTGCCCCTGAGCTTCTAAGTTGCCTCAGACAGGTTAGTAGCGTGGACAGGTTCGGCAAGGGTGCCCAGTACGGTAAGGCCAGGAGCGCCCAGCTCTGCCAGCCGACTACCTGCCAGCGGCCCCAGGGCATCGCCGGAAGAGCGGTCGGTTCCGATACAAAGAGCCGCTACT
>JAAYHG010000120.1 GCA_012735455.1 Bacillota bacterium | reverse complement strand
ATTGTTGGTTGCGGGGGCTGGATTTGAACCAGCGACCTCCGGGTTATGAGCCCGACGAGCTACCGGACTGCTCCACCCCGCGCTACAGCACGACATTTTTCCTACGTACGGTTCCTATTATACCCGTTCTAGCTCTTTTCGTCAAGGCATGGAGCTTCCTTTGTCCACTGTTTCATAGCAGTTTTAGGATGTGACGCTTAAGTTCAATAAAGCGCGGGAGGGCAACCGTACTTTCTGAACGCGGACGCGGCAGGTCTACCTCAAGCTCTAGTTTGACTCGGGCCGGGCGTTCGCTGAGTACGTAAATGCGATCGGACAAGAGAAGAGCTTCATCTACATCGTGAGTTATCAAGAAAATTGACGCCTGATAGCGTTCGAGTGTATTCAGAAGCCAAAACTGCAACTTACGTCGGGTAATGGCATCTAAGGCACCGAAAGGTTCGTCTAAGAGCATGATATCACTGGCAAAAAGGTAAGTGCGAAGCAGTGCAGCGCGCTGGCGCATGCCGCCGGAGAGCTGGGCTGGATAACTCTGTTCAAACCCCCCGAGGCCAAAGGCAGGGAAATAGGACGCGGCCTGAACGCGTGCCTGCCGCCAAGGAAGCCCCTTTATCACTAGGGGTAGACAGACGTTGTCAAGAATGGTCTTCCAGGGGAGCAGCAAGTCCTTCTGGTGCATGTAACTTACTCTGCCAGTGCGGCCGGTAAAATCTGCACCGTCGATAAGAACTTGTCCCTCGTCTGGTAGGTGCAGCCCAGCTATTATGTTAAAGAGGGTGCTCTTGCCGCAGCCGCTCGGCCCCACAATGGCCACAAACTCACCCTCGTCCAGGTAAACGCTCACATCCTCCAAAGTATCCAGATCGCCGTAGTTCTTACTTATTCTCAGGGCTTCCACCTTGTGCATAATGTACCACACCTTCTAGAAGTAAGGTAGGCGGGTGACCACAAAGGCGCCCCCCTACCTGCGGTTAGGCCAGCTTACGGAAGGTACTCGTTGGTAAAGGCAGCCTTGGGGTCAATCCTCTTCTCCAGCAAACCACGCTCATACATCCATTCGCTGTAAGTCTGCCAGACGCTCTCTTTCATTTCGCCCCAGCGGGGAGCGTCAGCCTGGTATTCTTTAGCTAAATACTTCTGGCTTGCCAGTACCAAATCCTTGTTTAGTTCAGGTACTGCTGTGGTAATAATTTCGGCCGCATCTTCCGGCCGAGAAATGGCATACTCATAGCCCCGGCTTGTAGCCGCTAGGAACTTCCGTACCAGCTCGCTTTTTTCTTCCAGGGTTTTCTCACTGGCAATGAGCACAGGGGTATAGTAATCCAAGGCAGGATCCACATCAACCAGTTTGATGAAGTCTAGTTTGATCCCGCGCTGCTCGGCCTCAATCCCCGTCCAACCCCAGTAAATCCAGGCAAAGTCCACGTCTTTCATGCTGGCGAAAAAGTCCGCTGCACCAATGTTGACCATGATTACTTTGTCAAAGTCGGCACCCTGCTTTTGCATCAGTGCCTTGATGACAGCCTCCTCCATGGGCGAGCCCCAGCCGCCGTACTTCT
>JAAYHG010000119.1 GCA_012735455.1 Bacillota bacterium | reverse complement strand
GAGACTGATAAACATGACTAAGAGCAGTGTGCAGACTCTGCTTTTTGACCTGGACGGTACCTTGATCAAACTAGATATGAATACCTTTCTACCCCATTACTTTCGTGCTTTAGGCAGTTACTTTGCGCACTTAATAGAACCCAAGACCTTGGCTCATCACATCTTGGCCTCCACTGATGTCATGATAAATAACCTGGACCCAGCCTTGACCAACCAGGAGGTGTTTATGGCTGACTTTCTCCCCAGGCTGGGTCGGCCAGAAGGAGAGATTTTGTCGATATTCGATGACTTTTACACCCATGAGTTTCCGCGTCTCGGAAGCTCCGAAGTGACCAGTGAGGCTGCGTGCCAGGCGGTAGAACTAGCCATGGCGCGGGGATTTGAGGTGATTATCGCGACTAATCCGGTCTTTCCTATGCAAGCTATTCGTCACCGGCTCGACTGGGGTGGTCTCGGTGGTTACAACTTTAAGCTGGTGACTGCCTACGAGAGAATGCATTTTTGTAAGCCCCACATCCAGTATTATCGGGAGGTACTAGAGCTTCTAGGGCGCAATCCTGAAGAGTGTTGGATGGTAGGCAATGATATGGAAGAGGACATGGTGGCGGCCAAGGTCGGTATTAGGACTTTCTTGGTGGAGGATTTCCTGATTGACCGGGGCAAGACCAGGCTTGCGCCCGTGGCCCGAGGAAGAATAACGGACTTACCCGACTTTGTGGCCAGTCTCTAGTTTGCTAGAGACTGGCTTTTACATGAAAGGGAGAGGCAAGAGACAAGGTAAAGAAAAGGGTTGCTGCAGATGGCTTGCCTTGGGAGGGTTGACCCTTGTCAAAACTATGCTTCAGTGCTATGATGTTGCCGAAGAGATACGATAAAACTTACTACTCGTCACCATAAGCTGGATTGAAAGATTGTGGGGGTTGATAATGGCGGCAAGACGAACGTCGTTTATGGATAGCTTCGGTGTTGCCTTGGATCTAGGCATGCGGCTAGCTGTACCTGTTCTCATGTTCGCTTTTCTCGGCAACTACCTGAACAAGAGGTATGGCTTAGGCGAAGGTTGGATCCTCGCCTTGATCCTGTTCGGTGTGACGTCGGGGATTTGGAATGTCTACAAGATGTTGTCCAAGATGGTACCAATACCAACGAAAGCAAGAGCCGAAGAACAAAAGGATGCGCTAAAGCGTGACTAAGGTTAGGTGTCTACTGAGACGGGCTGAGTGGTACAGTCTAACCTTGGGGTTTGTGGTTGTCGTATTTTTGTTTATATTTGGCCCTGCGTTAGCAGATAGGCTATTCCTCCTGGGAGTAGGGGCAGGCGTTGCTAACCTTAGGATTCTGAAATCTACAGTTGAGCATGGTTTGCGTCCCACGGGGACGGACCGTGTTCAGGTGTTTTTTTTGGCCTGCTCTTTGGCTCGGTACGTTATTGTTTTACTGATTTTTTTCTTGGTTGCCCGCTTTGCACCACAGGGGCTTTGGGCGGTAGTGGTTGGATTCTTATTTCCCCAGACGTGTCTTTGGCTGAACTGTCTCATCCCATTAGGCTTGGGAAGGAAGCAAAAGGGGTGATTCCGTCATGGAACATCTAGGTCCTGTTGCAGTGGCCGAATTCTGTGGAATACCAGTTACCAACACAGTTGTCATGAGCACTATTCTAAGCGCCTTTGTTGCGGTCATGGCTCTCGTTTCTACCCGTCGCCTGCAGGATGTTCCGGGGGGGCTGCAAAATGCCCTTGAAACGGTGGTGGAGATGCTGGAGGGATTGGTCGTAGACAATATGGGGGAGAGGGGCAGAGAGTACGCACCTTTTATCGGCGCCTTGTTTCTCTATATCCTGCTTAGCAACTGGATGGGATCTATACCTGGTCTGGCGGCCCCGACCAGTGACATTAATACTACGGCAGGTTTGGCTGTCGTTGTACTGTTGGCCAACCACTTCTATGGTTTAAAGAAGAAAGGGATGGCATACTTACACCATTTTCTTGAACCTATGCCTTTTTTCTTACCACTGAATCTCCTGGAAGAGATTTCAAAGCCGCTTTCTCTAGCCTTTCGTTTGTTTGGCAATATCACAGGTGAGCACATCGTAATTGCGGTGCTAGGGTTCATTGTACCTTTGATAGCGCCGGTACCAATGCTGCTTTTCGGCCTCTTTACCGGTCTTATCCAAGCGTTGGTATTTACCATGTTGGCTATGGTATACCTGACACAAGCTACGGGGGAAGAATAGAGCAGAGTGCAGCTATGGTCTAATGCTAGCTATTCTTATTGTGGTTAATAGGAGGATGATACAGTGATTACCGCTAAAGCATTCGTTTTAGCAGTTACCATTCTTAGTGCTGCACTGGCGATTGGTATCGGTACCATTGCCCCTGCGTTGGGACAAGGTAAAGCGATAAGCAGTGCAGTGGAGGGGATTGCCCGCCAGCCCGAGGCAGCCGACAACATTCGCATGACCATGCTGATCGGTATTGCTATTATTGAGTCGCTGACCATCTATGCCTTTGTTATTGCCTTGGTGCTGATTTTTGCCAACCCGCTACTGCAACTTCTATAGGAAGTTTACTATTAAGAGAACATGAGCTTCGCTGGTTCAGGGTGTCTATCTCTGGTTGCGAAAGGAGGAAGGCTGTATGGAAGGAGGCTTGATCAGCCCTAACCTAATCAGCTTTCTATATACCATCATCAATTTCGGCGTAGTCTTGCTGGCACTACGTTTGTTCTTGTTCAAACCCCTTATGCGCCACATGAAAAAGCGCCGCGACAGCATACAGGAAGCCTTAGACCAAGCCGAACAAGCACGGGATGAGCTGGCGAGGATCAGGTCTCTTGCTGAAGAAGAGCGACAGCGGGCACACCGCGAGGCTGAAGACATAATAGCCAGTGCCGTTCGTGAGGCGGAAAAGGTGAAACGGGAGATTATACTACAGGCACGTGAGGAGTCCAAACGTATCATCGCTGCTACGCAAGAAGAGGTCAAGCACGAGAAAGAGCGGGCTTTGGAAGACCTGAAAGAGAACATGGTAAACCTGGCCATTCTCGCGGCCAGCAAGGTGACAGAACTGTCACTGGATGAAAAGACCGGTAGAAAACTGGTCACTGATTTCTTGGATAATCTCGACCTGCGCGATGTGAGCGGGGGTGTCGGGGCATGAGCATCTACGGCTATGCGGCTTTGAAAGGGGAGAGTGGGTCGGACACTGACCTTGTAGTGGAGGTTATCTCCGCCACAACCCTAGGACATGAGGATCTAAAAAAGCTGCGCCGGAAACTTACCGAGTCACTGAAGCAGTCGTATACTCTGAACCAAGAAGTTGACCCTACTCTTATTGGCGGTATGATTATCCGTATCGGCGATAAGGTGATTGATGCTAGTGTACGTGGCCGGCTAGCAGCTTTGCAGGAAAAGCTTCTCAGTGCGACAGAGGGTCAGGCTGCAAGTTTGGATTGTTTGGCGGAGGCCATAGAGAAAAACCTGAACAAGGCAGAATTCCGGACCGAGGTGGCAGAAATCGGTTGGGTTAGAGATGTTGGTGATGGAGTGGCACGAGTTCAGGGATTGGGTAGCGCCATGGTTGGAGAAATCTTGGAGTTTTCATCCGGGACATTGGGACAGGTGCTCAACCTGGATACGGATCATATAGGTGTTGTTCTCTTGGGGGTTGACGACCATATCAAGGAGGGTGACCATGTCCATCGCACCGGTCGCGTAGTGGAGGTTCCTGTAGGTATGGCGCTCTTGGGACGAGTGGTGGATGCCTTGGGACGCCCCCTTGACGATCGTGGTCCTATCAAGCCTGAAGGTTTTCGACCTGTGGAAGGGCCGGCGCCTGGCGTTGTAGATCGGCAGCCGG
>JAAYHG010000118.1 GCA_012735455.1 Bacillota bacterium | reverse complement strand
GAGCTTTATCAGGAGGCGCTGAAGTATTATGCAAATATCCTGACGCCTTTCAGCAGACTGGTGGCCAAGAAAATAGCTGAGGTTGTATCTCTCAATCTGCCTATCAACATGATTTGCCCCAGCCATGGAGTTATCTGGCGTCAAGAACCGCTGCAAATCATAGAGCGCTACCAGCAATGGGCTCAGGATTACCAGGAAAACCAGATCACCATCGTTTATGACACAATGTGGAACGGGACACGAAGAATGGCCGAGGCAATTGCTGAGGGCATCCGGGAAGCAGATGGCCAAGTGCGGGTAGTGCTTTTCAATTCCGCCCGGTCAGACAAGAACGACATTCTAACCGAGGTTTTTAAGTCCAAAGCAATACTTGTTGGGTCTCCCACCGTAAACAAGGGCACCTTGTTCTCAATAGCCGGTTTCCTGGAAGTGGTTCGGGGTTTGGGTTTCAAGCTTAAGAAGGCAGCGGCTTTCGGCTCCTATGGCTGGAGTGGAGAAGCGGTGGGGATCATCACGTCTGCGTTAAAGGAAGCCAGGTTTGAAATTGTCAACGATGGGCTTAACTTGCCCTGGGCTCCTGATGAGCAGGGCTTGACGAGCTGTATCGCTTTCGGCAAAGACTTTGCTTTGCGCTGCCGCTAAAATGGCGACCCCCGTCATCTGTTCGCCCTCGGGATAAGAAGATATGTACTGCCATGCAATACTACTAGATTAGGAAAAGGAGGTGAATGCGGTGCAGAAGTGGGCTTGTACAGCTTGCGGCTACATTTATGATCCTGCTGTCGGTGATGAAGACGGAGGCATAGCTCCAGGTACTGCTTTTGAACACCTGCCAGAGGATTGGGTGTGCCCGTTGTGCGGTGTTGGTAAAGACATGTTTGATAAGTACGACGAATAGAATAGCGGTGGAAAACTGTAGGGGCACGGCATGCCGTGCCCCTACGTGGTTATTTTGAACCCTTTTGTGATCACTGCACACTCCGTGGCAGACCCCCAGCAGGCCTACTACGATTCCGAGGGTGTGCTGTCCGGTTCAACAGACTTGACGGGAATTTCCTGGTTAATAACAACGTCGTCTTCTGCACCATACCATTCAGATATATCTATTAGTTTTAAAGTAACACTGCCTTCAAAGGGATTTATCGGAATGACATACACATCAGTTACTGCATTGGTAATGGGGAATCCTTCTTTCGGTCCCCAGCCTACCTGGTTGATGTCATGCCACTTGCCTTCTGTATCCTTAGCCCATAGCTGCAAGTTTCCCGCACCCACCGGGGCTACCCGGACAAGTCCGCAATAGGGAATATCCAGGGTTTGGTCTTCAACGATGCTCAGCTTAACGGGTTTTATACCGGTAAAGTCTTCATCTTTCGGGGCCTCCAGTCCATTCATCACCTCGTACTCTTCAGCCAAGCCCTCAAGCTTGAATTGATACGTGTGGTATTCTTGCTTTATCCAAGACCCATCCTCATCACGGCAGTAAGTACCGGCACCACCTGCTTTATATGCATCGCGGAAGTTATTATCATAAGGCAATACTTCTTCGCCTATCTCCACTCCTCGGCCAATCGTAATTCTCACGAGATCCTCGTTGAAAGAAAATGCGTAGTCCCCGATGCTTCTTATGCCGCGACCCAGCTCAATGCTCTCGAGATCATTCTTGAAAAATGCTAACTCACCAATGCTTTCAACGCTATCAGGAAGTAAGACACTGGTTAGACCGCAACCAAGAAAAGCTTCATCGCCAATACTGGTCACGCCTTCGAATCCTGTCAAATCCAGATCAGGCGCCGGCGATCCAATATGCCCCAACAGGGCTTCATTAGAAACTACATAGTACGTTGGAAACCCGGCTCCGACATTTATTTTATCTTCTGTCAGGCCTCCAAAAGCACCTTTACCAACGCTGGTT
>JAAYHG010000117.1 GCA_012735455.1 Bacillota bacterium | reverse complement strand
GGTCTTTACCAAGCCGAAGAACAGAGGTTTGATTGTGGTTGGCTTGATCAGGAGGCCTTTATCAACGTAGCTGGCGTCGGTTTTGATGCTGCGGTTTGTGCCGCCCAGGAGCGCCGTTGGCGCTTTTTGCCTGGCAGCATTAGTTATGTCGCGGCGGTATTGGATGCCTTGGTCCATCTTCGCCCCAGCTCTATCACCCTAAAGCTCGATGACACCGTACTGGAACGGCAGGCGCTACTCGTTGCCATAGCAAATGGGCAGACCTTTGGTGGGGGAATGGTCATTGCTCCCGAGGCGCGCCCGGATGACGGCCTGCTTGACGTAATCTTGGTAGGCCCCCTCAGCCGCAGTGCCTTTATGCGCTTCTTCCCTTTGGTCTATCGGGGCCAGCATGTTAACCATCCGGCGGTGGAGGTATGGCGGGCAAGGCGCATTGAGATTACCGCTTCCCCGGCCATGCCGTGCCAGGCAGAGGGTGAGGCCATGGGCTACACCCCGACATTGGTCCAAGTGGAACCGGGTGTTATTCCTTTCTTGATTCCCCGGCCGTCGCCAGGCCCCCCTTAACCTCGGTTGCTGACAGATAATTTCTCTTGACAGGGTACAAACCTCGACGGTATTATAGTGACTAGAATAATAGATAATTGCCTCATCTCAGGCCTTCACAGCACTAGCGCTGGGGTGAGGTAGAGGCGCGGTCGGTCAAGAGTAACCATCCGGAGCAGGGCAGCGACGAAGGGTGGTGAAAGGGTCCACCGCCGAAGCCGGGCCACCGCTCCAGGGGTCTGAGCTGGGCCGGTAGTTAAGAGCTGCCGGACTGTCACTGCAGGTTTCTCCAGACCCGCAGTGATGAGCTATCTCGCCGTTGGAGGAAGGAGGGATGGGCCATTATGCCCTTCGGGCCAGGCCTAGCCTGGCCTTTTCTGCACCCCGGGGGGCTAATGCAAGCTTGATACCTCCGGTGCCATCTTCCCGATGTCCTGCATATTACTACTCTGACTCGATTCGTAACGCGAGGCTGCCATGGTTAATGCTGTGCATGGCAAAAGTAGTTCCCAGTCTTAGGGGGAGAAAGAAAATTGCGTGTAAATGAGCACCCGGTCTTAGGTCAGCTGGCGGAAGCGCCAGAAGTCACCATTGAAGTGGATGGACGAAGCATAACTGCACGGGAGGGAGAACCCATCGCCGCAGCGTTGCTGGCGGCAGGAATTCGAGTGTTCCGCACCACCCGCCGTCTGGGACACCCGCGAGGGCTGTTCTGTGGCATTGGCCGTTGCACTGACTGTGTGATGATAGTGGACGGTATACCCAACGTGCGCACCTGCGTGACCCCTGTGCGCGCAGGGATGAAGATCGAGACGCAAAGGGGGCTGGGCCGGTGGCCAGAGCAGAAGTGACGGACGTGGCCGTGGTGGGTGGCGGCCCTGCTGGTTTGGCTGCTGCTCTGGCTGCCCGCCAGGCAGGATGCGGTGTGGTACTAGTTGATGAAAACCGGACTCTGGGCGGTCAATTGAGAAAACAGATTCATAAGTTCTTTGGTTCCCGTGTTCACCGGGCTGGCATACGGGGCATACGTATTGCCAAGGAGTTGGAAGATGCTTGTCTTGAAGCAGGAGTCAAGATTTGGACGGAGACGGTGGCATATGGCATTTTTGGTTCCACCCTTGGTCTCATGCGTGGTCGCAATTCACTTACCCTTACAGCCAAGGCAATTATTTTAGCCACTGGCGCCAGCGAAAATGCACTGGCTTTCCCAGGCTGTACCCTTCCCGGCGTAATGGGTGCAGGAGCTGCGCAGACCTTCATTAACCTGCACCGGGTTCTGCCAGGTCGCCGCATTCTTACCGTAGGGGCAGGCAATGTCGGCCTCATCGTTTCTTACCAGTTGCTGCAGGCGGGCGCAGAGGTTGTTGCCCTGGTAGAGGCCGCACCGCGCATCGGTGGTTATGCTGTCCATGCTGCTAAGCTTGAGCGCAGTGGCGTACCTATCTGGACCAGCCACAGCGTACTGGAGGCCCGTGGAGACGGGGAATTGTCCGAGGTGACCGTGGTAGCCGTGGATAATCACTTTCAGAATATTCCGGGGACCGAGCGCACCCTTGAGGTGGATACCATTTGTCTGGCCGTGGGCCTGACACCCCTCACCGAACTCGCCTGGCAGGCAGGGTGCCAATTTGCATATAGTGGCCCTTTGGGTGGCCATGTGCCACTGCACAGTGCCGACATGGAGACCACAGTGCCGGGTCTCTTTGTGGCTGGCGATATTTCAGGCGTAGAGGAAGCTTCCACAGCTCTAGAAGAGGGTAGCTTGGCCGGAATGTCAGCGGCATTGTTCGTAGGCGTTGGCGACAGGAAGCTGGAGGCGAAAAGGGTAGAGTCCCGAGAGCGTTTAGCCCAGCTGCGCAGCGGTCCCTTTGGGACGGTACTGCAGCAGGCGCAAGATAGCATCGTAAGGGAGTGGGCCAGATGCGGCAGAGAGCGGTAGCTGTGATTGAGTGTCCGCAAGAGATTCCTTGCAACCCCTGCGAGACCGCCTGCCCCCGTGGCGCCATAAGGGTAGGTGAGCCTATTACTAACTGTCCAGAACTGGATGCCACGCTTTGTAGCGGTTGCGGTCTTTGCCTCACCGCCTGTCCCGGGCTAGCCATTTTTCTTGTGGCCCGTAACCCCGGTGGCGAGGCAGAGGTGACCTTTCCTTATGAGTTTCTGCCCTTGCCGGAACTGGGGGCTGAGGTGGAGGCTGTGAACCGTAAAGGTCAGCGGGTGGGGACAGGGCGAGTTGTGGCGGTGCGACAGCCTAAAGGGGCTGACGGAACATGGCTTATTACCCTGGCGGTACCTGATGATCTGGCAGCTGATGTACGGGGTATGAGGAGGATCAACCGTGAATGACGATGATGTTATAATCTGCCGCTGTGAAGAGATAACGAAGGGTGAAATCCGTCAGGCTATCAGAGCTGGCGCCACTACAGTAAAGGCAATCAAGAAGTTTACGCGCGCGGGCATGGGGCTGTGCCAGGGACGCACCTGCCGACGCCTTATCAGCCAGATCCTGGCACAGGAAACAGGACAGCCCTTGGCCGTAGTACTTCCTGCAACCTACCGTCCACCTACGCGGCCCCTCACCTTGTCTGACTTAAAGGGGGGGACACCATGAGTCAGTCAGCGGATGTAATAGTTGTTGGTGGCGGTGTGATTGGGACTGCCATAACCTACTATCTGGCAAAGTCAGGGGCCGATGTTCTTCTATTGGATAAAGCAGAGTTGGGC
>JAAYHG010000116.1 GCA_012735455.1 Bacillota bacterium | reverse complement strand
CCCGCACTCTAGGCTGGTCATTCTGTGACTGTGATGTAGAGATTCAAAGAGTAAGTAGGCTGACTATCGACGAGATTTTTGGATATTTTGGCGAGAATTATTTCCGCCAACTGGAAACCGCTGTACTGAAAAAAGTGGTGCAGGGTAAGAAACAGGTTATTGCTACCGGTGGTGGCGCTGTCTTAGCCACGGAAAATATAGGTTTGTTAAAGCAGGCAGGGCCGGTAGTTCTTTTGACGGCACCGGTAGATGTGATAATAGCCCGCGCTTCATGTTCGGACGAAAGGCCACTTCTGAAGACAGCAGCGTTGGGAAAGCGGGTGCGCGAACTCCTGGCCAAGCGCCAAGGTTTGTACCAGGCCACAGCCAATTTCACGGTGGACACTGCTGATTTGAACCCTGAACAAGTGGCTCATGTCATTAGCACTTGGCTCAAGGCTAATTTCCAGCTGGCAGCAGAATAAGCGTAGGGGGTGAAAGTGTGCTTACAGAAAGTGACCTTAAATCTGCCTTGGGCGAGGCCATGGCGGGAGGAGGGGACTTTGCCGAGATTTTTGTTGAACGCCGGCAAATAAACAGCATATCCATGGAAGCTCAAAGGATAGAACAGGTAGTCACAGGTGTAGATGTGGGCGCAGGGATACGGGTCTTATCCGGCGAGAGCAGTGTTTACGTCTTTACAAATGATCTCAGCAACCAGGGGGTGAGACTGGCCGCACATACAGCCAGCCAAGCTGCTTCTAGGTGTGAACATGGCAGCAGGAAGGTGATCAGTCTTGCGGCCGGTAAGAAAGTAGCGACAGCTGTCATTCAGGAGGCAGATATGGGCGCCAAGGTGGCAGTTGTCAAAGAGGCCGAAAAGGAAGCTCGCTCTGGTGGCGAAAACATACGTCAGGTTATGGTAAGATACGGGGATACCGAGCAGCTCGTGCAAATAGCCAATTCCGAGGGGCGACTGGCTGAGGACAGGCGCTTTCGCACTATATTTGTGGTGAATGTGGTGGCAGCCGATGGCAACAATGTGCAGACGGGCTACGAATCTCTGGGTGGTACCCAGGGATTGGATCTCTTGACGCCAGATGTGGTTCGCAATCTGGCAAGTCAAGCCACGCGCCGAGCGCTTATGCTACTGAAAGCACAACCTGCACCCCCTGGGAGGATGCCAGTTGTGCTTTCGGGGGAAGCTGGGGGAACTATGATACATGAAGCCTGTGGTCATGGCTTAGAGGCGGACATTGTGGGTAAGGAGATGTCCGTCTATGCAGGTAAACGCGGCCAGCGCGTAGCCTCCGAATTGGTGACAGTGATTGACGACCCAACTCTCCCTGGCAAGTATGGTTCTTATCACTTCGATGACGAAGGGACACCGACCCAAAGGAATGTCCTTATCAGCCATGGTGTACTGCAAACCTACATGACGGACCTTGATTGGGCAAGACGCCTGGGTCAAGCCGCCACAGGCAATGGCAGGCGGCAATCCTTCCATTACCCGCCCATACCGCGCATGTCGAACACTTACGTTGCCCCAGGTGAGATGCTACCAGAGGAGATTATTGCCCAAACCCACCGTGGACTACTGGTAAAGAAGATGGGCGGTGGTCAGGTTAACCCAACCACAGGAGACTTCGTCTTTGATGTGGCTGAGGGTTACTTAATTGAAAACGGTAAGATCACCGTACCAGTTCGTGGCGCCACTTTGAGCGGCAATGGTCCAGCGGCACTTATGACAGTAGACATGGTAGGTATCGACCTGGGGTTTGCCATCGGTACCTGTGGGAAGGATGGCCAGGGTGTACCCGTTTCAGATGCACAACCAACCATGCGTATTCCTGAACTTGTGGTCGGTGGGTTGCTGTAAAGGAGGGATGGCAACGTGGAACCTCGTGACTTAGTGGATACTGCTATCCGTCTCGGCAAGGAAGCAGGTGCCGACCAGGTAGAGGCTTTCTTCTTGGAGCATTCTAACCTTTCTATCGAAGTAAGGCGCCAGCGCCTAGAAACACTGCGCCAGAGTAAGGAGAGAGGCATTGGAATCCGCGTACTGAAGGGTGAGAGTCTGGGATATGCCTTTACTTCTGATCTTACTCCCGAAGCCCTGCGCCAAAGTGCTGAATCTGCCGTTGATAATGCCAAATACGTGTCACCAGACCCGGCCCGCTGCCTGCCCGGATCAGAAACAATAGATCTGGCCTTAGCCCAATTTGATCCGGAACTTAAGGCTACAGCCCTGGAGAAAAAAATCGATTTGGCGCTAGCTATTGAACAAGCAGCCTTTGAACAGGACAAACGTATCAGCAAGTCAGAACGATCAGTCTTTGAAGAAGGAGAGTACTTGGTTGCTGTAGCCAACTCATACGGTCTAAACGTGAGCTACAAGGGCAATTTCTGCGGTGGCTATGCCTGGGTTGTGGCAGAGGAGAATGGTGACGCACAAACAGGATCCGGGCTTTTCTACAGTACCAGGCTAAGCAAAATTGACCCTGAGGAGATTGGTAAAGAAGCGGCCCAAGAGGCACTTAGTCTTCTCGGTGCGGAGCCCGTCCCGACCCAAAAACTGGCACTCATCTTGCCGCCGCAGGCTGCCACACAGTTTCT
>JAAYHG010000115.1 GCA_012735455.1 Bacillota bacterium | reverse complement strand
GGCTACAGGGAAGAACATATCAATAACCCGCTGACCAGTTACCATGATCTCCTGAGGAGGAAGCTTTTCCTTGTGCGGCCGCCCTTGGCGCACTGGCCAGCGCTGCATCATGCTAAGTTCGCGCACCCCATCTGCCGTCTCGATCTTGGCAATAGTGTCCACAACGGTAGCTTCACCGCTGAAGATTTCCGTCACAGTACCCTCCACTCCTGGAGGCACCATGATGCGGTGTTCCACAAGCTCCGTCTCTTGGACAGTGCCCAGGATGTCACCTGCAGCAACCTTATCCCCTACCTTGGCGCGGGGGACAAACTGCCATTTCTTTTCCCGGTTGAGGGCGTATGCCTCCACCCCGCGGCTGATGCGGTCACCCACTTTTTCTCGGATCACGTCCAGGGGACGCTGAATACCGTCGTAGATAGACTCAATAAGACCGGGTCCTAACTCCACAGACAGGGGC
Organism: Bacillota bacterium; assembly: GCA_012735455.1. Taxonomy (GTDB): domain Bacteria; phylum Bacillota; class DTU030; order DUMP01; family DUMP01; genus JAAYHG01. Next base: position 13,975 of record JAAYHG010000115.1, on the reverse strand, counting down.
ATTCCTGTCAAGTACACCGGTTCGCCTGGACCCACGCCACCGGTTTCCTCGTACACCTGGATAAATGCCCGGTCGCCGTGGAGCTCGATAACCTCACCGATCAGGCGCGCCTCGCTGACCCGGACCACGTCGTACATTTTGGCTTCTTGCATGCCTTCGGCCACTACCAGAGGGCCGGAGACTTTGGTTATCCTGCCAACAGCCAAACTTACCTACCCTCTTTCCCAAATAAGATGTCCGCGCCCACAGCCTTCTCGACGCTGCCCCTGATCCTCTGCATTCCTAATCCTAGGCTGCCGCGGCTGCTGGGGATTGGAATCAGGATGGGGGTATTTCTCTCACTATATTCTTTAATCACGTCACCGGCTTGTACTGCAGCCTGTTCCGTAATAAATACCACGCCGTAATCCCCGCCAAACACCTGGCGCAAGGCCCCTGTCACCTCTTCCGCAGCAGTGACTGGGAAGGTGGTTACTCCCACAGCCTTGAAACCAAGTATAGAGTCGCGGTCACCGATTACCGCAATCTTAGGCATAGACATCACGCAGCCTTTCCCTGATCTCATCCACTGGAAGGCCGTTGATCTTGCCTACCATGATCATGCGAATGAGCTTGGTCTCGTTCTCTTTGGCCCAGAGGTAGGCCACCAGCGGTTCGACACCAAAGGCGACGAGCCGCGATTTCTTGACATAGTTGATAAGGAAATCATCCATCAGCTTTTCGTAACGGGCAAGACTTCCCTCACGCTGCCAGGCAGCCAGCCCTTCTGTAACCACAGGGCCAATGGGCTCCTTGGCAAAACGGTCCGCAAAGGCCGAAAGCTGCTCTTCCACCTGACCCAGGAAAAAGTCCAGTTTGAGCTTTCCCCCTGGAATAAGAACTGCTGGCAGAAGCTCGCGCACACGGACAGCATCTCCGCCCGCCACGTGGCGAACGCGGACAAAAGTCCTGATGTTGATAAGATCCACCTGAACAGTGATTAAATCAACCAGAAAGTCTTCTCCCTGCTGCCGCAGTATCCTGAGAAGATAGCTGTAATGGGCCTTGTCCAGCAGGGTATCTACCTGTTGCGGGTCCGGCGCCTCCGCCATAAGCCCCTCAATCTCCCGCACCGCCTGTGCCAGCTCCTCCGGTAGTAGCTTCCAATTACCCTCGGCTACTATGGTAGCTAGATGTTCCGGTGACAGTGTGCCGGCAGGAATCAAGAGGTCCTTCACGTCTTGATCCAGGTACTTGGCTTTTAGAAGCAACTTTAGGTTAAGTACGTCGTACCTCAAGAAGAAAAGATCTGTTAGCTCAGGGTGGGGCGAGATTTTCCAAAAGAGCTCCCGCACAGCAGCGATTTCCTGGCGCAGGATAGTCTCATAATCGTAAACATTGGCAAGCTGACTAGCAGCGGTGGAGTAGCTGGTCTCGCATAGGACCTTGAGGGCTTCGGCAGCATCTTTGGCCTCCACCATACGGTCGATCTTACTGCGGTCGAGAAGATTTATCTCCAAAGCCCGTACCCGGGCAACTGCATAAGCATAGACAGTTTTGTCACCTTTCAATTCTCCGCCTCCTTTCCCAGCCCGCAATCAGCTAGCGGGAAAGAGGATGGCAGCCACTTCCTGCTCTAGTTCATCCCTGCTCAGCTTTAGGATCAGCTCAAAGGAGTAGTTGTTATCTACACCTCCGGAGCGCAGGATGAAACCACCCTCCAACGGGCGTGTTTCCTGGGCATAGGTTAGGTTGCCCACCTTCCCTTCCTTGACTAGCTGCTGGTTAACCCGGGCGAGAAAGTCCGGTCCAAGACGTTCCCGGTCCGCCGCAGCCACAATAAACTCTTCGTTCCCGGTTTCTGCTGCAGCCACCACAAGGGGAAGGAGCAGGGCCTGATACTCGGCTGCAGGAAGGTCCCGCAGTTTTGCCAGGGCGAGGTCAAAGGCTTTATCTATCATTTCTTCCTTAGCCTTTAGCTGTTCTTGACGGGCCTCCATCTCGGCGGTGGCAATGATGCGCCGCTTTTTTTCGGCCGCCACTGTCTGAGCACGGTTCAGGATAGCCTCGCGTTCTTTCCCGGCCCGTGCCTGGGCTTTCGCCAGTATCTTTTCCCTCTCAGCCAGGGCTTCGGCTCGAATGGCCTCAGCCTCAGCCTCAGCCCGTTCGCGAATACGGTTTGCTAAGGCTTCAATTCCTGCCATTTAGGCCACTCCCCTAATAAGGAGCAAGGTCGCGAGGAAGGCGAGTACAGCATAAGTTTCAACCATGGCACCATAAGTAATAGTCTTACCAAGATCTTCGGGACGCTTGGCGATAAGGCTTATCCCAGCCGCGACAGTCTTGCCCTGAGCGATGGCAGAGAGCCAGCCAACGATGGCAATGGGAAGGGACGCCATAAGAATAGCAAACCCTTGCTGCAGACTCAGGGCGGCAATTTGACCTGTGAATACACCGATGTTGATCATGATGAGGAAGCCTGAGAGCAGGCCATAAATACCCTGTGTACCAGGGATAGCCTGGAGAAGTAGCGTCTGGCCAAAGCGGTCGGGCTGCTCCGTAACCAGTCCGGCAGCACTCTGTCCCACAATACCAACACCAATAGCTGAGCCAATGCCGGGGAGTCCCACGGCCAGGGCTGCCCCTAAGAGAGCGAGAATTGCACCACTTGTCATTTTCAAGCCTCCCTTTCTTCCAGTTCCAAGTCGATGTATCTTGTCATCATGCGGAAGGGATTAAAGGCTCGCCCCCCGCTTTCATAGAACTTAGTGAAAAACTCCACATACTGCAGACGGCTAGCGTGAACGTACGCCCCCAGCACGTTAATGATGAGGTTGAAGGCGTGGCCGACTACGGCAATGATCGCCCCGATAATCCAGCCTATCGGTCCACCTGCAGCTACCAGTGCTACCATAGAGTTGATCACTGTACCAATAACGCTGGTACCTAAGCCTAAGGCCAAGAGACGTGAGTAAGAAAGAACATCGCTTAAATACCCGCTTACGTCATAGAGGCTCAGTATTCCAGACAGCAGTCGCTTGATAACATTCTTGTTGGCCCGGCCCTGTGTCAGGACGAGGCCTACCGCACCCACAATAGCTACTATCTTACCGATTGGGGTAATAGCAGGGAATACAGTGCCAACGCCAAACATTACCAAACCTGTAAGAAAAACCAGCCACAGGCCCTGGTCAAAGAGTCCGTCAGCTACTTTCCCGCTACGAAGGTTGGTAATCATCTGGATAATTAGCCCGGTATAGATGTGAACCAGGCCAAGGGCAAAGGATATAATGAGCATCTTCATGGGGTCGTCCGCGGGACTAAACCAGATGGTAGGAAGGGGTAGATCGCCAAACCAGCTTCCTGTTACTGCGCCCACTAAGACAGAAGCAGCCCCGCCCAGCATTAGTAGGATGAAGAGTTTCTTGGCCATACCAGCCATGCGGATCTTTCTCATTGTAAGCCATGCCAGACCCATAAGCACCAGCCCGTAGCCTGCGTCACCATACATCAAGCCAAAGAAGAGGAAAAAGAACGGCGCCACGTACGGGGTGGGGTCCACTCCACGGGGTAAGGGAAGGCCATAAAGCTCCGTAACCACCTCAAAGGGATAGACACTACGCGAATTCTCTAGAATAACCGGGGGATCATCGTCTTCCGTTGGGTCGCGCCCCTTTAAGTAAGCCGTGGGGCTGACAGAAGCCACAGCTTTTTCCAGCCGAGGTAGGTTCTCAGCCTCCACCCAACCGGTAAGGGCAAAGGTTTCGGCTGTTCTGCCAAAATTAAGTACTGCCTCTAAACGTGAGCGGGCCATAGCCGCCTCATCGTAGGCTGACTTCACCAGTAACCTGTGTTCCAGGTACTGGCGCGCCTCCGCCAGCAGCTTTTCTCTGCGGGCCGCTAGCCGGGCTAGCTCTTTTTCGCACCGCTCCTTGACCTCTTGGGCAGTCCCTTGGACCGAAGGGAATGTGGCCCGTCCAAAAGAGCGCTGGCGCAGAAGAGACTGAACGAATTCCTCATCTTCCCGGGCATAAAGCAGGACAAGGTACACCTCTTCCCGGTTGCGTCCTACTATCTCCACATAGGCCCCAGGAGAAGCCGCCTCCAGTTCCTCAAGCCATTCTGTCTCCTTCTGGGCCGTCAAAGGAAGCGTTCCTACCTCAACGCCGATATCCGACCCGGATGTAAGCTCCTCCAGGGGAACATCCAAGGCTAGCCAGGGCTCAAGCTGAGCCAGAAGGTTATGGTTCTTAGTCTCTTCATTGCGGAGGCGGGTCAGTTCAGCATCGATAAGCCTGAGACCCTTGTGGACTGAATCCACCTTGTGACTTTCTTTAACGCATTCGCGAAAGTCTCGCTCTTTTAGGTAAACCTTGGTGCCGGCGAACTGTTGAATAAAACTGGTCTTCTCCGGAGACAAGCGCTGCATAAAATCAAGACAGAACTTGAGGTCAGCTATGCGAGCATCCAGCGCCGCAGCTTCCTCGCCGGGCTCGTCACGCTTCAGGTACACTTCTACTTCCGTTTCCGGCGCACATTCCTTTGTGAGCAGAAAGTCTTCCAGTTGTAGCACACCCAGGCGCTGCAGAACCTTGGTGAGGGCTTCGCGGTCTTCCCGGTGCGCCATTAGGAAGACTTTCTTCATTTTAGCTACGGCCATGGGCTTTCACTATCCTCTCCACAATGTGTGCTACAGCTGAAGGTAGGTGCCCCGCTGCTTCCTGCCGGATGCAAGCACTGATTGTCTTTGCCTCCGCCCGAATGGGGTCGGCTTCCCGGGTAGCTTCTGCCTCTGCCTGTGCGATGATGGCCCCGGCTTCGGCATGAGCTTGACTTATCTCCCGCTCAATAAGGGCCTCGCCCTCTGCCTCAGCCTGTTCAAGGATTTTCCTGGCCTCATCACGAGCAGCACGTCTTAGCTCCACTGCGCTAGCTTCCGTCTCCCGCACGGTACGCAGGGCTTCAATTGCCAAAAATATCACCACCTCTTTCACAAGTTGGATAACTTGGCTAAAAGACCTATACGGGAAAATTATAGCATAAGGAAAAAGCGTGGATCAAACAATTATCTTTATGCTTGTTACAAATTTGACCAGTCTCAAGAGGTCTCCAGTTCTCCGGTGAAGGCGTTAATGTAAAAATAGGAATCCCCGCCAGTCCAAATGCGCCAAACCGGTGCCGCTTCCCACTCGTCAGCATTGTAAACACGATTCAAGTAACCTAAGACCACCTCCCTTACCGTAAGAGGTATGGCCTCGGGCCGCGGCCGCTGCAAGGCCAAAGCCGACAAGGCTTCTGCTGCCGTAATCACGGCCCGAGGCTCACCACTTTCGCCTAGTACGTTCAGGAAACGCCGCCAGTAATTCTCAACCCCCTCCGGTGTAACCACCAACACTGCTCCGCTCGCGCCTACCAGAGGAAACCCTTTGTAGCTTTGCCCAAACTCTACCAAATATGTTCCCTGACGCCGGTAAGGAACCGTGCGAATCAAGGTAAGTCCTTCAGAGCCACCGTGGGTGGCTAAGAAATTCTGAGCCTGCTTTTCGGCCTGGACGGCAGTCTGGTCACTGGGACTACGATCCAGTCCCCTGTGGGTATATACATTGACTCCACTGGTGTAAAAGAGCAATTCCTCCTGATCACGGGTGAAGACCAGTTCCAACAGAGGATCCTCAGGGCGGATCACATTAACTTCCGTCAGGGTACCGAAGAAACTGAGGGCTATAGGGTAGGGATTCTGCTTTTCTATGCCTACCCGAAGGAGAGGCAGGCTCGGGACCTCCCAGGGAAGCTCCGCTGCCAAGGTTATGTTATTCTCTGCCAGGTGAGCTACAAGCTCTGGCTCTGCCTGACCGGCTGCCGAATGGCCGGGTGCATAACGCCGTATATCCAGGTATAGAGAAACCAAAATCAAATCGAGGATAACAAAAGCCACTATCAACAAGTTCTTGGCCTGTCCCCAGTTCAACCCTGCTCACCCCCAGAGGCCTCGAGCCAAAACACACGTCCTGCCGCAGTCTCAACCGCCCACACCGGTACGAGTAAGACTTCTTCATCAATGCTGCTATTTTTGCGGTAGGTAAGGTAGACATCGGCTATTTTGTCGCCTTTTTCTAGCTTATTGGCTCTGCGGATTTTTTCTTCTAAACCCTCCGAACTTGCCTCCAACCACCCCGCGTTACCCACCGAGTACAACACTGAACGCTGGTACTTGGCAACACCACGATCACTAAGCTCTACGTGCAGGGTTGGCTCCGCCAGCGGCAGTCCATTCCAGAATTGATTGAAGGAGATGAGATAACGTTTCTCTCCAGGTAGCGGACTCACTGTTGTCAAACGGGGCAGTCGCACCTCGGGCGGCCAGCCACCGTGCTGCGTGATAAAACGAACTGCCCTGTCCAGGGCTTGAGCGGGGGGTAAGCCCACGCCGCTCTCTACTCCGGGAGCGTTGTACTCTACACTTCCATCAGCCCAAACCCGAACCCCACGCCGGCCATCGCTGTAGATGGTGGCGCCGTCCCGCTCTCTGATGCGCCGGGTAAGAGAGAGGTCGGCAAAAAAACTGCCGGCAACAATTTCCTGGTCCACAACCTCGCCGCTCATCCTTAGAACCGGCAAGGACAGAGGCTCAGCAGGCACATAAACAGTCTGTGAGACTTCAAGGGGTGCCTCCAGTTCGCGGCAGAGGGTCGCGGGCTCATCCTCCAGTGTCAGCGCTGTCAATTCCGTGGAATGAAGGTTATACTTTATGACTTCACCGCCCTGGCTGGCCAGGTAAATTTCCGGCTTGGACCCCGGCACTAAGAGCATGCGTTTCGTCGGCCACGGTAGGTTCAAGTCCACAGGGTATTCCAGCACCGGACCCCAAATCTCGCTCTCGAGGGGAAAAAAGAAGATAAGCTCCAAGGCCTCTTTATCGCTGGCCGCTTCCCACTCGGACAAGGAGGAAGGCTGCCTGCTGAGTTCCTCCACTACCAACTGCTGCAATACATCCACGGCCTGATTCCAAAGCCGCGTAAATTGAGGACGACCCGGATAAATCACTATAGAAGTCCTTTCGCTGGAATGAAGCACAAGTCGCGCCGGCGCTAAGAGGGCCAGGGTGCTGCGTCCTGAGCCCCAGTATGACCCTCCAACACTGGGAGGCGTTTCAACTGTCCGCGGCGGCACATGTCCGGCCAAAAGAAAGCTCAAGTAAACACTGAAAACCACCAAGAGGGCAAGGATGATACTCTTTATGCGTTCAAACAACAACGCCCCCACCCTCCTCTGTGACAATGGGTAGGGTAAAGGAAACCTTTGTACCTTCTCCCGGCGTGCTCTCTAGTCTAATCTCGCCACCATGGGCCTCCACAATCTGCCGGGCTATGGAAAGGCCCAATCCTGTACCGCCCACAGCCCGCGACCGCGCCTTGTCCACCCGGTAGAAGCGCTCGAAAATACGGGGCTGATCCTCTGCGGGAATACCTACGCCGCTGTCGCGCACCGTCACTGTAAGAAAGGCCCCTCTTTGGCTCAGACCGAGATTGATCCTCCCGCCCGATGCCGTGAACTTAATGGCATTACTGATAAGATTGGCTAGAACCTGCTCAATCTGATCCCTGTCAGCCAAAGCCCTAGGCTGGTGCGGAGCAATCTCTAGCGTAAGCTGAAGGTCGCGCTGCTGTATCTGCATAGAAAAGCGCTCGGCTACCTCGTGTAGCAACTGTGCCAGGTCCAAGGGGCGCTTATCAAAACGCATGCGTCCGGCATCGAGTTGGGCCAGTTGAAGCAGGTCCCGTACCAGGCGCGTCATCCGGTCCACCTCGGACACCGCCACTTTGAGAAAGCGCCTGCTTGTCGCTTCGTCTAAACTCTCCTCTGCATCTAACATGGTCTCGATATAGCTCTTGATGGTGGTCAGTGGTGTTCTGAGCTCGTGGGAAACATTAGCCACAAACTCACGCCGCATGGACTCCAGTTTCTCCTGCTCAGTGATATCCTGCAGGGTGATCACCACACCAGCCAGGTTGCTGCTGCTCTTGAAAGGGGCTAAGTGGACCCTGAGCACCCGCTCTCCCGCCAAAACGCCCTCCAGGCGCGACGTGGTGGCCACCCCCTGCTGCACCTTTTTCAGTTCCTCGGCCAAACCTAATTTCGGGAAAACCTCGTCCCAAGGCCGTCCCAGGATGTTGCTGCTGGGTTCGCGCAGACGCAGCAGGTTTCTGGCGGCAGGGTTGATATGAAGAACGTTGCCATCAGGATCCAAAGCCAGTACCCCATCATTGAGGTTGGCCAGAATGGTCTCAACCTTTTCCTTGCCGCTGGAAATTTCGCTCAGGGTCTGTTGCAAGCGTTCCCGCAAGAAATTAAAGCCCGCCGCCAGCTGCCCAATCTCGTCCTTAGAGTACACACGCACCGGCTGGCCAAAATCACCCTCGGCGATGGCTGCCGCCTGCCGCGTAACCTCCTGGATAGGCTGGGTGATGGTACGGGCCAAGGCAAAACCAAGCAAGACCGTGGCCAATAGAGCAACGGTCGTAGCCTTAAGGAGTATTCCTTTGATTTCATTGAGGGTCTTATCCACCTCCACCAGGGAGGAACTTAAGCCAACGGCACCCACCGTTTGGTTTTCACGCTGCACCGGAACAGCCAGGTAAAGAATGCGCTCTCCTGCCGTGCCAGCGTGGCGAATCTCGCTAGCTGTCACCCCTGCCAGAGCACGGGTGAATTCGTGCTGCTGGAAACGCTTTCCGACCTGAGAGCTACCCTCACCTGTGGCTGCCAGAACCATACCCGCGGCATCTACTACAACTATCTGGGCCCCTGTTTGCAGGCGAAAGTCATCCACCAGGTCACCCAGGTAACTCTCTGTCTCATCACCGCTGAAGTAGCGCAGGGCGAAGCCGGCCAAGAGATTGGCCTGGGTCTCCAAGGTAGTGCGGAAGTTGGTCTCGTAGTAGCTTTCCAACCGCCGTACCAGCTGCACCCCGATAATCTCCATGGCCACCAAAACCAGGAGAATGTAGATGATTACCATCTTCCCCTGGATGCTTCTCAAGTCTACTGCCCCCTAAAGAAGTAGCCAATACCGCGTTTAGTTTGCACATAGACGGGGCTGCTCGGATCATCCTCGAGCTTTTCCCGCAAGCGCCGCACGGTAACATCTACAGTTCGTATATCCCCAAAGTAGTCATAACCCCATACTTTCTCCAGCAGGGTTTCACGGGAAAACACGCGTCCCGGGTCTAACGCCAAGAACTTAAGGAGCTCGAACTCCCTTAAGGTAAGTGGGACTACCTCGCCCCGTTTAGTCACCTCGTAACTGGCAAGATCAAGGGCCAGATCACCAAAGTTGAGGCTCGTGGCATTGCCCTCAGCCACACGGTAGGACTGGGCCCTCCTGAGCAGCGCCCGTACGCGAGCCAGCAGTTCCCGTGGACTAAAAGGCTTGGTCACATAATCATCGGCACCCAATTCCAACCCTAAGACCTTATCTGTTTCCTCGTCCTTGGCAGTGAGCATGATGATGGGTACAGTCGAAAACTGCCTAATGCGCTGACAGACAACCCAGCCATCCAGCTTGGGAAGCATAATATCCAGGATGATGAGGTCAGGTTTGAAGGTAGCCGCCTTCTCAAGAGCCATCTCTCCATCAAACGCAGTCTCCACCTGGTAACCGTCTTTCTTAAGGTTAAACTCCAGGATGTCGGCAATGGGTTCTTCGTCATCAACGACCAGGACTCTCTCAACCATAGACCTCACCTCAAGGAGAGACTTCGGTTTTAGAAGGTGAAAATCCTGCCTAATTCATTCCCTGTTTTAGCCAGTCTTGCCAATTCGCCTCAAGTTCAGATAAAGAAGTAATGCCTATACGCGCCAGGGCGGTACGGAAGCTCCGTCCCTTGGCCAGTGCGGCCACAATTTGCTCTAAGCAGTCTTCACCGTGTTCCTCAGCCAGGTACTCAACAAGGGACCAGGCCTGCCGGTAAGCCAGGGCCTGATTAGGCAGGTTGTTAAAACGCTCCAGCTCCGCCAGGCTGTACAACTGCCCATTTAGATCCGCGGCCGGGTCGTCCCAAACCACACCACCCTGCCGGGTCTCCTGATACTGAGCCAACCCCTCACTGAACCAGCGCGGGTAGTTGCCTGCCGTCCGGTAGTCCAGCACCAGGTGAGTAAACTCATGGGCCATAGGGCCCATAGTCTTGAAAACCTCGCTAAGTTCGGCCGGGCTGGTCGCGTCCACCCAGACCTTAGGCGAGAGGACACGGATAGCGCCGCCCCAATAAACGCCCATGGCGCTCTCCTGGGCAGACCAGCCGAAACTCGCTCCCAGATCTTCACGCGTGGGGTAGATGACAACAAGAGTATTTTCACTGGGAGCATACCCCAGAGCTTCGGTAATTGGTTGATAGGCCGCTTCTGCGGCTTCCAGCACTATGGGAGCGATGTCCGCATCGGGCGCCCAGTACTTGACGATGAAGTTTTCGCCTGGCAGGGTTTGCAAACCTGCCACTTGGCGCAGTAGGTGAGCCCGGGCCAGTTCGCGAGCGATGCGGTAGGCCAGCGGTCTGAGCCAACTGGTCAGATAGACAGTTAGACTCAAGATTAAAATAAGGCACAAAAAGGCTAGCAGGGAGCGGGGAATTGGCCCGCGCCCAGTAGCCCAGGTGGTAGCCATATTAGTTGTCACGGTTCTTCCCCTCTCCCTAACCCTAAGGACTTAGCATGCTTCTCCTAGCTTCTTCCTCTCCACTATAGTCCGCAGTGTCGTAATTGCCGTGTCTCTTTATCCCTCGCTCGGTGGCAGCAGCCTCAACTGCAGCACACGTTTATTGCCTTTGTCCACGACATAAACGCTCCCATCCGGTGCAACCGAGACGGCTGTAGGTTGGTCGAACTCGGCTGTGGGCGAACCTTTAAGGCGATACATGGCCTTGAGCGTGCCGTCTTTTGTAAAGAGTTGCAGACGGTTGTTGTAGGTATCCGCTACAAGAACGTCGTCGTCCTGGGTAAGAGCGATACCGCCAGGTGTGTGCATAAGTTCGCCTGGCCCTTTACCGATGAGGCCGAACTGATAGGCACCTTCCTTATCCGGTTGGCCGTCCTTCTGTGGCAAGACGAAAATCTTCCCGACACCGTTGGCACCGTGGGTAATGTAAAGTGTTCCATCATCGTCCACTACCATGGCATCAGGCCAGGTGAAAGGCAGGATGTCTATATCCCCTTCCAGCATACTCCTGACCTCCCAGAGCCTCTCACCCTGGGGGCTGAACTTGATAATAGCGTTAGACGTAATGTCGTAGTTGGCACCACTTACTCCCACATAGACATTACCCTCTTGGTCCACGGCCAGAGCGCTTAAGGGCTCATCGTAGCCATCCTGCAAGCTAAAGTAAGAGACAAAATCATCGCGTCGCCCAAACTGGCGGGAGGTACCTCCATCGGCCGGAATGAACTGCACCCGGGAGTTGCCGTCGTCTAGTACGTAGAGGTTCCCCGAGTCATCGAGAGCCAAGTCCCGTGGGTGGATAAACTGCCCCAGACTACTCCCTTCGCTACCGATGCTAATTGGGTCGGCCTTGAGATCGCCCTGCGGAAACCGCAGCACCACCTGTCGGGCATCGTCGCTAACGTATACATCACCTTCTGAACTAACGGCGACACCTGCTGGAGCTTCAAGTTCACCGCCGCTGACAGCGACTAGCAACTCAACTTTACCATAGCCTTCTTCATCCAAAGGGGCCGTGGCTTGGGGTACTTCCTCTCCTACCCCAGGCTTACCACCGCCAAATAGGCTGCAGCCGCTAACAAACAACATAAGCAGCACTGCCGCAATCAGTTTAGAATAACGCATTGTTCGGCCTCCCTTCGGCATTGACCGGCATATTCATGTCCTTTCACTTGCTGCAGCTTGTCTTGAGCTGTTTCAATCTCCTGGGGCGGGGGCTGTGGCAAACTCCCAAGCTTACCTACATAAAGCCACTGCGTTGGGTTAGACAAGAGCTGGTGACGCCGAAAGATAATCTCTGCTACACCGTCCCCATCCACATCGCCCAAGGCCAAGATCTGCTCGCCGCTAGCGCCAGCTAAGATCTGCTCTCGCCAGTGTCCATCCCGGTCACTATAAACAAGATATCTACCTGGTACATTCACAGCCGCCAGGAGAACAACCGGCCCCTCCTCAAGCTGGACAGCAAATACCTCGCGACCCAGGACACTTTCTTCTGTCGCCGGTCCCTGCCATAACTTACGCAAGGCGCTTTCTTGCCAAGTGTAGACGTAAAGCGCCGCTGAGGCATCATCGCGAATGATAAGCTCGTGGGCACCATCACCGGTAAGGTCCGCGGTGAGCATGGTAGCCAAAGGTGAACCTGCCCCGGGGTTGTTCCCTAACTCAATGTAGGCTGACCCTTTCCAACCAAAGACAGTCAATCCACGCTCATCCAAAGCCAACAGTTCTTCGCGCTGGTCACCGTTAAAGTCCGCTAAGAGTATACGGCGGAAGGGAAACTCTTCTTCCTGTCGACGTCGGTAAGTCTCCCCGTTCAACTCCCAAATCACGATGCGGCCTGTGTTAGTCTCACTTACCGCAGATTCTGGAGCGCCAAAGAGGACCATAACCTCTGCCCGACCATCACCGGTGGTATCTCCTGCGGCCAAGTCCAAGATATGCCCGGCCACACCCTGCCAACCGAGCTGAGTGTAACTGCCGTCGTTAAAACCAAAGATGTGTATCCCGTCGGCTGTGGCCACGATAACATCTTCTTTCCCAGCACCGCGAGTGGGGGCCAGGGTAACATCAGGAAATGAATGAAACTTGCGCTCCCAGACCTTCTCCCAACCCCCACCGCTCGTCTTCCGATCCCAGATGCTTACGCGCTTATCGTCTACCATGACAATCTCTGCAGCACCATCGCCATCACAGTCACCTGTGAGGACAGTCTCTGGAAAACCATCGCGCACGGCCAGCCGCTCCTCTCCCTTAACCCAAACACTCCAGGGCAGGGTCTCGCCACTCTGGTCGTAAAGCTGGGCTTTGATGGAGGCGCAGAATTCAGGGGTCAAGGCCTGCGGCTTCACAGGCTCCCTTAGATCTACGGCACCGGCACCGATGGTGCTGAGGGGGCTTCCTTCCAGTAGGAACTGCACTGCCCGTACGGTAGGAAACTCCCCCAGGGTGTTAACCACCGAGTAAATGGTGTCTACCTCGCTGATTAACCCGCCCCAGTGATTATCACGAAACTCACGGGAAAAGTCCGCATAGGCAATGCCATCCAGTATCTTTAGGTCTTTCAGCTGAGTGCCTGGCGGTAACACCCGGTGCTCACCGTCTGCTCCTACGTGACCCTTGATCAGTTCCTGGATGGCAGCCCGCCCGACGGCCCGGGTGGCAGGCACTTCTCTGGTCACCACCAGGTCCTTACCGTTAAAAACGAAGTGAAGCTTAAGGGTCATCGTCTCTTCCTCAACCTGCGGTTCTAGCGCAGGCTGCGGCTGCGGAGGTGTTGGTGCGGCATTAGGCTGGCAGCCGGGAAGAACGACAAGAAACACGCTGAGGAACAAGACCATCACCCAGCTGCGGAGAAGTTTTCCTTGACGCACCAGCTCCCCTCCTTTTTGCTAGAACTGCGGCAGCAGATTCAGCTCGCCCCCAGAAGACGGCTGATCCAGGACCACGTGCCCGGCAATACTGGCACCGCGCTGACCTGCAATGAGTATCTCCACCCTGTCTACGCCAGGCAGTGCGGTCAGGGAGTGGACAATGCTGCCCAGAGTAATGGCTTCGCCAGCCGTCCCACCCCAGTGGTTTTTGGAAATCTCTGGCGAGAAGTCTACGGTGAGAAGGCCATCCTTGAGCTTAATGCCAAGAAGACGTGTCCCCTCGGGTATAGACCGGCCCAAACCGGAATTCTCTTCCGGCCCACGAATGAGCTCCTCCACTACGGCCCGGGCCACGGACTGGGTCTTGGGGACATCTCGGGTCACTGGGACCAGGTACATGGCATTAGGC
>JAAYHG010000114.1 GCA_012735455.1 Bacillota bacterium | reverse complement strand
GCTTTTATCGCCGCGCCGATCGCCGCGCGGCGATCCGGTATGATCTCCAGAACCGCCCTGGCCCCAGGGTCCTGTCGTGCCCCTGCTTCTATCTCCTTGATAATAGCCAGCGGTTCTTCGCTACGTGGATTATCGGATGTGATAAAGACCAAGTCGGCGTATTCCGCTGCTAGACATCCCATGATTGGCCGCTTCGTCCGATCACGGTCACCACCGCAACCAAAAACCAGGAGGATTCGGCCGCGGGCAAACTCCTTTGCTGTCCTTAGTATTTTCTCCAAGCCATCAGGCGTGTGGGCATAATCCACAATAACCGCAAAGTCTTGACCGGCGTATACCTGCTCAAACCGTCCAGGAACCCCAGGCAAATTCTCCAAAGCCGCTTTAACACAGGAAAGATCCACACCCAGGGCGAGGCCCACACCGCATGCCGCCAGGGCGTTGTAAACACTAAACAGCCCAGTAAGGCGTAGTCTTATTCGCTCACTCCCCTGGGCGCAGCGCACCGTGAAGGTGGCCGCCTTAGCTCCGATATCAATATCTTCGGCAACAATATCCGCTGGCTTCTTAATACCATAAGTAAGCACCTGAGCACGCGTGGCCTGTCGCATGGTCTCGCCGCTAGGGTCATCGGCATTGATAATGGCTGTTCTCTCCCCGCCCCGTACCCCTGAAGCACTGAGCTGGCGAAAAAGTTTGGCCTTTGCCGTTCGGTAGTTATCGAAGGTTTCATGAAAGTCCAGGTGATCCTGAGTAAGATTGGTGAAAACAGCCACATCAAACTCCAGGTTCTTGACCCGCCCCAGTTCAAGAGCATGGGACGAAACCTCCATTACGGCGTAAGCCACCTGGGCCTGGTGCATGCGGTACAGGAGCTCCTCCACATCCACCGATTCCGGCGTGGTACGCTCCACCGGTAGCACCTCGCTACCCACATGGTTTTCCACAGTCCCAATAAGACCTGTTGTGTAACCGGCATTACGGAAAATGGCTTCGCTCATGAAAGCCGTGGTGGTCTTGCCGTTGGTACCGGTAATACCAACCAATTGAAGCTTGCGCGAAGGGTAGTCGAAAAAGGCGGCCGCCAAATCTGGCAGGGCCGAGCGACTATCCGGAACCAGTACCCTTACTATGCCCGGGGGCAGTGTCACTCCCGGGTCGTCCACCACTACCGCCTTGGCGCCGCGGGCCAAAGCATCAGGGATAAACTTGCGGCCATCCTGACGAAAACCACGCACAGCCACAAACAACCCCCCGGGCCTCACCTGCCTGGAGTCATAGGCTAGAGAAGCAACCTCCAGATCCTGGCCGGGGGCAAGGCCAGTGACAGCCCAAGACTTGTTTAGTAATTCACTTAGTTTCCTTTGCAACTTCACGCCTCCCCAAACCATCCCACTCTTATTATTGCCCTGCTCTTGGCACCCGATCCAAGACCTTCCCATAAAGTTGTGCACTGGAAAGATAGTGTCCCCACCCCATAGCACCGTTAGTCATTTCGGTAACCCGAGACTTTTTCCTTCTGTAAACCACCCTGAGAGCGGTTAACATTTGGTAAACACTGTTCAGTTACCCGGGACGGTTTCTGGAGACGAGGTTCCGAGCTTATCCGATTGGGGTGGTTCAAACTCTACTACCACCAATGAACCTGTCGGCACTTGGCTGCGCGGAGGTGGATCTTGCCTCACGGCTAGTCCCGTGCCCACCGGTTTCAGCACCAGATCCATCTCTGCTAGGGTTTGGGCTACCTGCAGTATGGTCTGCCCCTCTAGATTAGGTACTGTCACCATACCTGGGGCAGGTCGTGGCTGTCCCTGCACTAATACTACCTGAGTAGAAGGTGCAACCATGGTTCCTGGCGGTGGAGTCTGGTCCACAACTACACTACCTTCTCCCTCTACCTTGTAGGCCAGCCCTTTACCTTCCAACATCTTGCGTGCATCTGCCAGCGGCAGGTTAATGACTCCCGGTACCTCCACCACCGGCTCGGGCTCCTTTTCCTCCGGCAAGACAGTAGGCGCAATACCCAGGTATCGGAGGCTGTCTTCCATCACCCGTTTAAAGACAGGGGCAGCAACCACACCACCGTAATAAGCACCTTGGGGTTCATCTACCAGCACCAGGCATGCCAAGCGTGGGTTATCTACCGGACCGAACCCAATAAAGGAGGCAACGTGCTTGTTGGAAACATAGCGCCCCTCTTCTATCTTTTGGGCCGTCCCTGTTTTCCCCGCCAGGCGGTAACCGGGTATCTGGGCATTGCGACCAGTACCATCACTCACAACCCCCTCCAGCAAGGTTGCCAGCTGGTGCGCTGTCTCTTGGGACACCACCTGTCTAACCTCTTCGGGAGAAAAACTACGCACCAGGTTACCGTCACTGTCACGCATTTCTCGCACTATTTGGGGTCTTAGTAAAACACCATGGTTGGCCACCGCCCCCACCATGCTAATCATTTGCATAGGAGTAACGGCGATGCCCTGTCCAAAGGAAATGTTTGCCTGCTCCACTGGCCCAACGCTCGTCACCGGCATAACAATACCCTGTTCCTCACCGGGCAGGCCCAGTCCTGGCACCTTGCCGAATCCAAAAGAGTCTATATAATGATAGAATC
>JAAYHG010000113.1 GCA_012735455.1 Bacillota bacterium | reverse complement strand
GCTAGGGATGAGGTTGTCCCGTTCCGCTAAAGTCTGCTTCCGCGCTTAATTGATCCGTAATTCTTGGATTACCACAGCGAGGAGGCAGTTTATTTATGCAGCTCACAGGAACAGCCAGAATTAACAATCAAGGTGAATTGGAGATCGGTGGGGTAACCGCGTCTGAGCTGGTAGCACGTTTTGGCACCCCGCTTTACGTAATGGACGAGGAACTGATCCGAGAGAACTGTCGCGCCTGGCGTGCGGCAGTGAAGACTCATCTGTCCCGGGCGGATGTTGTTTATGCCGCTAAGGCCTTTTGCACCCTGGCCATGTGTAGACTTGTGGAGCAAGAGGGCCTAGGCTTAGATGTTGTCTCTGGAGGAGAGCTCTACACTGCTTCAAGTGCTGGTTTTCCAGCCGGTCGTATCTACTTCAATGGTAATAATAAGAGCCGGGAAGAGCTTGAACTGGCGGTGAACCACCGGGTAGGGCGTATTATAGTAGATAATTTCTTAGAGCTGGAACTGCTTGAGGATATTGCAGCTAGCCAACAACGAGAGATGAACATTCTCTTGCGCGTTTCACCTGGCATAGAGGCCCATACCCATGAGTACGTAAAGACAGGCCAGTTGGATTCCAAGTTTGGTTTCACCTTGGAGAACGGCCAGGCTATGACCGCTGTAAGAAAGGCTTTGAGGCAGCCGTATCTTAAGTTACGTGGCGTGCAGTGTCACATAGGGTCGCAGATTTTTGCTCTAGATGGTTACAGGGAGGCGACCCGGGTGTTGATTCGCTTCCTGCGCGACGTAAAGCAGGAAACCGGAGCGCTCCTAGACGAACTGGATTTAGGTGGTGGTCTTGGCGTATACTATAGCGAAGGGGACACCCCGGTAAGTGTGGCACAGTGTGTTGGGGCCATTGCTGGAGAGGCCAGGACCTATGTTGAAGAAATGGGCATTCCGTTGCCCAAGTTGGTTTTTGAGCCCGGCCGTTCCATCGTGGGACCTGCTGGCACTGTTCTTTACCGGGTAGGCGCGCGCAAAGAGATCCCAGGCGTGCGGACGTATGTGGCCGTGGATGGTGGTATGGCGGATAACCCTCGTCCCGCCCTGTATGGCTCACGTTACAGCGCGTTGGTGGCTAATAAGGCCAACAAGCCATCAAACGAGCAGGTGACCATTGCAGGTAAGTGCTGTGAATCCGGCGATATTCTCATTCAGGACATTAACCTCCCGCATCTGGAAGCAGGAGATATTCTCGCCGTCTTTACTGCCGGGGCTTATCAGTACTCCATGGCCAGCAACTACAACCGGCTAGCCCGACCAGCGGTAGTTTTTGTCCGGGCAGGCGAGGCTTATTTGGTGGTAAAGCGGGAGAGTATGGCCGATTTGGTCCGTAACGACATTATCCCTGCAGAGTGGACAGGAAATGAATCACTACGGGTAGTCCGCTGAGGGATTGTCTTCGGTTAAGAAAGGGTCTGAGCCTGACTAGTCAGCTCGGACCTTCTGTTTTCTTATTCCTTATGCTATAATTTCCCTTAAGTAGTGTGACAGGACGTTTTTTGGTGGTCAGAATATACTAGGCTCTAGCAACAGCGTTCAGGAAAGGGGAAGATCAGTATGTGGTTTGCCCGAGACATGATTTTTCGGATTCCAGCCCTTCTCCTGGCGCTAAGTGTGCATGAGTACGCGCACGCCAAGGCGGCTGATGCTTTGGGGGATCCTACACCGAGAGCTTACGGACGGTTAACCCTTAATCCACTGGCTCATCTGGATCCGTTGGGCCTCTTGATGCTCTGGCTGGTCCGTTTCGGGTGGGCCAAGCCTGTACCAGTCAACCCCATGTATTTGCGGCCTCGTCGGGCCGGTATGATCATCGTTTCATTAGCCGGGGTGACCGCCAATGCTGTGACAGCCTTTGTGCTCTTGGTCCTCGTCAAGTTGCAGGTTATCCCTCCTAATGAATGGTTCGTTAACATTGTAGAGCTGACCATGTGGTACAATATCTTCCTGGCGGTGTTTAATTTGCTTCCCATTCCTCCGTTGGACGGGTCCAAGGTATTAGCTGAGCTCCTGCCCAGGCGGCTGGCCTTTTCCCTCTTACAGTACGAGGCCTACGGGCCAATAGTCTTAGTTATTTTTCTATATTTGGGCTTATCCCGGACGGTACTGCTGCCGGTGGCGTCAGTTCTCTATGAATTGCTCTACCACCTTAGCGATCTTTTGGTTTTCGGCTTCCTCTACCGCTTACTGTTGCGTTTTTAAGCCTTAAGAAATCTAGTGAAGGGATGATGTCAGAAGTGAGAGGCCGAGTTTTTAACGGCATGCGGCCCACAGGTAAGCTGCATCTCGGCAATTACCTGGGTTCCGTGATTAACATGGTGGAACTGCAGGATGATTATGAGTGCTATTTTGGTATTGTAGACTGGCATGCTCTTACCACGGGCTACGAAGACACATCAGAACTGCAAGAGAATATCTTCGATGTAGCCATTGATTGGCTCAGTGCTGGTATTGATCCCGAAAAGAGTGTTATCTTGGTGCAGTCTAATGTAAAGGAGCACGTTGAGCTCCATCTCTTGTTGTCCATGATTACACCCCTCCCTTGGGTGGAAAGGGTGCCAACATATAAGGAACAATTGAAACAGCTTGAGGGTCGCAACATAGCAACCTATGGCTTCTTAGGTTACCCTGTTCTTATGGCAGCCGACATCCTGGTCTATAAGGCTGATACCGTGCCAGTAGGCGAGGATCAGCTACCGCACCTGGAGATTGCCCGGGAGATTGCCCGCCGGTTCAACTTCCTTTATGAGAGAGAGGTATTTCCAGAGCCGCAGGCCAAGTTGACACAGTTTCCCCTCTTACCGGGGATTGACGGCCGGAAAATGAGTAAGAGTTACGGCAATGAGATCCGCATGTCGGATTCCCCGGCTGATATCCGGGCTAAAGTAGCGCAAATGGTGACTGATCCGGCACGGATCAGGAAAACAGACCCTGGCCACCCTGATGTTTGCGTGCCTTACCAGTTCTATAAAGCCTTTAGCGCTGCTACTCACGAGTCAGTGGCTGAGGAGTGCAGAAGTGCCGGTATCGGTTGTGTGGCCTGTAAGAAGCGCTTGGCAGACGTGATTACCGAAAGAATGGCCCCGGTTCATGAGCGACGGCAGGAACTGTTGGCCCGCCCTGACTATGTCTACGATATACTGCACGAAGGGGCGCAGCGGGCAAGCCAGGTGGCAGCCCAGACCTTAGCTGATGCACGGGCCGCTATGAACCTACGTGACTTCTAAGGGCGAGTACTGTGACTTATGAGGTAAGACTGGCGAATTTTAGCGGACCCTTTGATCTTCTCTGTCACCTGATCGAGAAAGCAGAGTTGGATATTTGTGCCGTTTCCTTGGCGGAGGTGGTAGACCAGTACCTTCAGTACATTAAGGAGGCCGCCGACGCCACAGACCTGGATGCTGCCGGAGACTTTCTCGTTATGGCGGCCAGGCTGCTGTTGCTTAAGGCCAGGGTACTATTGCCGGCAGAGAAGCCAACTGTCGACAGTGTTGAGGAAGAAAGCCCGGAAGAATTGGTAGATCACCTGCGCCAGTACAAGCGTTTCCGGGAAGCAGCGGAAGGGTTGGCGGAGATGATGGCCCAGGAGGAGGCTTATGTTGCTGGTAGGGGTATGCATCTAGC
>JAAYHG010000112.1 GCA_012735455.1 Bacillota bacterium | reverse complement strand
TATCGGCTCGTGATCACGCCCCTCTAATAACCTAAATCCAAGTTCACCGCGGTGGTCAAGGCCTCTCCCGCCAAGAATTGGCGGAGGTTGGTGCGAAAAACCTGCCATGCATTATCCCAATAATCCGCTGCCCAACCACCTATGTGAGGTGTAATGGTTACATTGGGAAGGTCCCAAAGCGGGCTGTCGGCCGGCAGCGGCTCTGGATCAAAGACGTCAAGTCCTGCCCCAGCCAACCGCCCGGTTTTGAGTGCCCCAGTTAGAGCCACCTGATCAACCACAGGGCCACGCGCTAGGTTTACAAAATAGGCCCCGTCCTTCATCGCCGCAAACTCTGCTGCGCCGATCAATCCCCGGGTAGCAGGCGTCAAAGGAACCACGACCACAATGAAATCTCCTTGGCCTACAGCTTCTTTTAGCTGCGCGGTGGAATAAGTCCGCTCAAAGTGAGCAGCCGCCCGGCCGTCACTGTTCACGCCCACGGTCTGCATACCGAAGGCCTGACCGAGACGAGCAATCTCCTGGCCGATGTTGCCAGCACCAACCACCACCAAGGTTTTGCCCTTGAGCTGACTAAAGGCGTAAAACCCCTTAGGACGCCGCCACTGGTGCCGCTGCTGCGCCGGCATGAATTCAGCTGCCCTCCGCACAAATCCCAGCAGGTAACAGAAGGCCTGCTCGGCCATGGCGGTCTTATGAATGCCGCTGACGTTGCTCACCTGGATACCGCGCTCTTTTAACTGGGTAAAGGGCAGCAGGTCCGCTCCGGCAGCAAAAATCTGAACCCAGCGCAGGCTTGTGGCTTGATTAAGAAAATCAGGTGTCAGTTCGGTTCCCAACTGGCTTACTAAGACCTCAATCTCGGACCAGCGCTCACGGACTGCTGCCATGTCCTGGGTAATGCTAAGGGTTACCTCAGGAAACTCCCGTTCCAGTGCTGCTTGTTTTTCTGGGCTCAGCTTCACAGTGGAGAGCACCAGCACCACTAAACCAACCTCCCTCGCGCTCTAACAATCCGGATTCACCTACGGAGTTATTGTATCATTTTCCCCCATATCTACCAACTATTTATTATTTTATTATCGTAGCCGAAAGATCAACCAACAGGAGCCACATCATCCATAGCTCTGCAGACGGCAACAACCCGCTCGGGATGCCCCATGGGAAAGAAGTGTACTCCCGCAGCAAAGGAGGCAACCTCGGTCAAGAAGGCCCTGGCAATGGCCGGACCAGAATCAGGATCCCGTTCCAATCGTTCAATCACGCTGGGAGGAACAACAATTCCCGGCACGCGCGCAGTAATGTTCCTGGCCATGGCAGGCCCAGTGAGAGGGAGAAGGCCAAAGAGAACAGGAACGGCGAGGTGCTCGACAGCACGGGCGAAAACCTCTGCTACCCTTAAGTCAAAGACAGGTTGCGTCTGCACAAAATGTGCCCCTGCCGCTACTTTCTCTTCCAACCGTGCAATCTCGGCCCCCTGGTCAGGGGTTGCAGGATTGGCCACCACGCCAATGAGAAAATCTGTACCATCGAGGCGGCGCCCAGCCACGCTTTGGCCCTGGTTGAGGGAAGCTGCTATGCGTACCAACCCGGCTGAACTGACGTCGAACACTCCCGTAGCACCCGGGTGATCACCCCGTCCCGGATCATCGCCCGTCAAGGCCAAAATATTGTGCACACCTAGTGCCCAGGCACCTAATAGTTCTGCCTGTAGTCCTAGTAGGTTGCGATCACGGCAGGTCAGGTGAAAGACTGCCTCCAGCTTGAGTTCCTCTTGCACCAGGGCTGCAACGGCAATAGGGCTCATCCTTAGTCCAGCCATGGGGCAGTCGGCTACGTTCACAGCATCGACCCAGTCAAGCAAAGCCTGGGCTTGCCTCAGAACACCGCTTGGGTCGGCACCACGCGGCGGATCGAGTTCCGCTGTTATGACAAACCGGCCCTGATTTAGCTTTTCTTTAAAGGAGGCCATCTTGTTTCTTTCTCCTCTCACTGTCAGATTTGGCTGTGCAAAGCCTGCGCGCTAGGGCTACCGCGCCAACTCCATCGGCTGCGTAGCCGTCGGCCCCGATACCGGCGGAATACTCAGCGGTTACCACTGCTCCCCCAACCATGACAGGCACATGGGGCACGGCCGCCTTAAGGGCATGCACCGTCCGCTCTAAACTGGGCAGTGTGGTAGTCATCAGGGCACTAAGTCCCACCACGTCAGCCCCCGCCTGGGCTGCAGCCACTATCTTCTCTGGTGACACATCCCGTCCCAGGTCTAACACCTGAAAACTGTTGGCCCGTAGCAGGGCAGCAACGATGTTCTTGCCTATGTCATGGATATCCCCGGCCACTGTGGCTAGCACCACCCGCCCTGCTTGGCCTGACACAAAAGAGCCCAGTGCTTGTTCCAATAGGCCAAAGGCCGCTTCCATGGCCTCGGCACTAAGAAGTAGCTGGGGCAGGAAGTGCTCTCCCCGAGCATACTTCTCCCCTACCTGGTTCAGTGCCGGCAGAAGCTCGGCATGAAGAAGCTCCAGCGGGTCCTCTCCCCTTGCCAGCGCCGCCCGTACACCCTGGGTTAGGGCCTCCTTATTCCCTACCAACAGGGCTAACCCCAAATCGGGATTCTCTTTTTTCGCTATCGCCCCATCTCCCGCAGGCGTCACGGCCGCGGCGTACCCTTCCAAGTACCTCTGGGCTCCTGGATCACGCCCGGTAAGCACAGCACCAGCCATGAGTACTTTCTGCACCTGGGAGCTTTCCGGGTTTGCAATCACCGCATCTAGCCCCGCAGCCAACGCCATGGCCAGGAAGGTTCCGTTCAGAGTCTCACGCTCAGGCAAACCATGGGAGACATTGCTAATGCCAAGGATTGTGCCTAACCCCAGTTCTTTGACCAACCTTATCGCCCGGAGGGTTTCCATGGGGCTAGCCTCGGCCGCACCTGCCGTCAAGGCGAGGCAATCCACTAGGATGTCTTGGCTGCTGAGCCCGGCTTTTTTCGCTGCCTCCATGATGCGCCTGGCTACCCGAAAACGATCTTCAGCCGTTCTAGGTATCCCCTTCTCGTCTAAGGTCAAAGCCACCACAGCGGCGCCATAATGCTTGGCAAGGGGTAGCACCTGCTCCAGGCTTTCTGGGCTGCCATTCACAGAGTTCACCAGGGCTCGCCCTGGGTACTCCGGTAGTGCTGCCGCTAAGGCGGCAGGGTTGGCACTGTCGAGAACCAGTGGGCTGGTGAGTCTGGCGGCCAACGCTTTGACTGCGCCACACAGAAGCTCTTCCTCTGGCTCACCAGGAAGACCCACATTTACATCCAAAGCTCCTGCTCCGGCCTTCTCTTGAGAGTAGCCCAACGCCACCACCTCTTCCCAGGCGCGCGCTTTAAGAGCCGCCGCTAGCCGCTTTTTCCCCGTGGGATTTATGCCCTCTCCGATAAGCAGAGGTAGATGGGCAGTTCCTGTGAAAACCGCCCGGCTGCGGGATGTTAAAGCCAGCCCGGAGACAGGTTTACGCTCTTTTACAAATCGACCCGCTACTCTATCCAGGAGAGCTGCTATGTGCTCTGGTGTAGTACCACAGCAACCGCCCAAAACCTGAACCCCAATCTCTAGAAAGCACTCACCCCAAGAAGCAAACTCCTCCGGCCCCACCGGAAAGACGCTGTGACCACCCTGAAGATGCGGCAACCCACCATTGGGCTGTACCACCAGCGGCAACGCAACCACCCGCGCCATCTCGGCCAGAGCCGGCCAGAGTTCGGCCGGGCCGCCCGAACAGTTCGCACCCACAGCGCTGGCGCCCAGGTTCGCCAGGGTCAATGCAGCTGTAGCCGGATCTGTGCCGGTTAGGGTGCGGCCGCTTTCAGTAAAGGTAAGGGTCACCACAACAGGAAGCCCTGTTTCTCGAGCGGCAATCAACGCAGCTCTCGCTTCGGCCACTTCTGCCATGGTTTCAATCAAGAACAGATCTGCTCCAGCTTCAGCACAAGCTGTGACCTGCTCACGAAAAATACTCAAGGCCTCATCCATGCCAAGATCGCCCCAAGGCTCCCACAGCCGTCCCGTCGGCCCTACAGAAGCTGCCACCAAAGCTTTGCCACAGGCAGCTTCCTTTGCGATGCGCACAGCGGCGGCATTGAACTCCTGTACCTTTTCCGCCAGATCGTAGGCGCCTAGCTTGACACGGTTCGCGCCGAAGGTATTGGTTTCAATAATGCCAGCTCCGGCAGCAAGATAGGCCTGGTGCACTGCTTTGACCCGCTCAGGATAACTGCTGTTCCAGCTCTCAGGACACTCGCCCGGCTTCAATCCCTGTGCCTGCAGCATGGTACCCATGGCACCATCCAGTACTACCGCTCGGCAACCAGCCAAGAGGTCGCGTAGATCCATGTTATTACTCCTTTCGGTAGCGGCAATCGGTCTGAGGACAATTACGGCAGCTATCCGCTCGACTTGTTTCCTCTGTGACCCCTGTTTCTTGCGTCCAAGCAATAACGGCTGTTATGGACTTGCGCGGCACGAGAAGCAGCGCTTCGTTTAAGGTAATTCCGAGCTTGTCACCGCCTGCGGCCTGTAGAAGTTGCGGCTGAATATCTAAACTCCAGTCCCCGTAGCCAGGGCTCACCCTGGCTCTAAGAGAATACCCCTGGGCACAAGCCTCTGATCTGACCAAGGCGTTCACCTCATCCGCCAGGGATTCGGCAGCAGCAGAACCAGCCGCATCTAGGATAGCCCCTCGCACGTACTCCCCGATAGCGAAGGCCTGAGCCGCTGCCTCCTCCAAAGCGGGGCCGCAGGTTATTGACAGAGCTGTAATGTACGCGGCCTCTCCCTGGCGTGCCACCGTGTGCGGGCCTGTTATCCTAAGATCAGTACCCACAAGCCGTATTTCTCTGGGTAAGCGCTTTGCCACCCGGTAGGTTCGCCACGCAACCCCTGGCTCTACCAAGCCTTCGGCTTCCTTTATGATTTTCTCCAGCTGCTCTCTCCACTCAGCACTTAACGTGTGCCCGCGCCGCAAGCCCAGGTAACGAGCGACCTCGCGAACTTCTATTTGTACTTTCATCTTGGCCTCCTGACTTCCTTATGAGAATTAGACTGACCCTTTCAGCATCCTCATAGGCAAAAACCTCTTCCTAAAAGGAAGAGGTCTTGTAGAGCGCTCCTCTTATCTTTCAGGACTATCTCCTGCTGGAATTGGCACCGTATCGGCATAGGCCGATGGGTTGCCGGGCTTCATAGGGCCAGTCCCTCCGCCTCTCTTGATAAGAGCTTATTAGGTTGTAACTATACTCTATTCTAAGGGTGCCCCAATGTCAAGGGGGAAAAGCAGAATAAGAGGTAGAATAAGAAAACCTGGTGTGTTATCCTGTATGCTGAAGGTAAAGACCATAGAGTTCCGCTCTCGGAAACAACTAAACTCAAAGGAGTGTCCCCATGCAAGCTGCAAGAAGCTCTACCCGCCCGAAAGTAGCGCCTACACCCTTTCGGCTTTTTAAAACCTTCCTTGCCATTGGCGCCTTCACCTTCGGCGGCGGTTATGTAATGCTTCCTCTGATCAAACGATCCATCGTTGAACACTCAGGTTGGATCGGGGAAGATGAGTTTGTCGATGCCATAGCTATAGCCCAGAGTTCGCCTGGTCCAATTGCCGTTAACATTGCTACCTTGACAGGCTACAAACTTGGTGGCTACACTGGTGCTTTTTTTGCAGTACTTGGTGCCTCGCTGCCCTCGTTCTTGATCATCCTAATGGTGGCCTCAGTCTTTCTAGGCATCGAGAACAACCCATACGTACGTGCAGCCATGACAGGTATGCGCCCGGCTATCGTTGCCCTCATGGCCAGCGCTGTCTACGATATCGGCAAAAGCGCCATCAAGAATCGTTTTGCCGCGCTCTTGGCCCTACTGGCCACTGTGGCCCTAATCGGCTTTAATGTACACCCTGTTCTTGTCCTCACCATCGCCGCTGCGGTTGGCCTCATTAAGAGCCGGTTCGCAGCTGAGTAAGAGAGGAGCAGCATTCCCGACAAACTACGTTTATAGCGACGGAATAAGGAGTGGACCTAATGCTACTAGACCTCTTTCTCACCTTTTTCAAGATCGGACTCTTTAGCTTCGGCGGTGGTTATCCCATCCTCGCCTTAATCCAAAAGGAAATAGTCCTTATAAAGCACTGGCTTTCCATGTCGCAGTTTCTTGATGTGGCAGCCATCTCCCAGGTTACTCCAGGCCCCATCGCCATCAATTCAGCCACCTTTGTCGGCTACAAGATGGCAGGAGTGGTCGGATCGATAGTTGCCACTATCGGTTTGGTGCTGCCTTCAGTAGCTATTGTCTTGACACTCACCTGGGTCTTCCTCCGCTACCGTTCCTTGGCTGCAGTCAAAGCCATGTTTGCTGGTATCCGGCCCACGGTGGTGGCACTTATTGTGGCTGCCACTTGGGTAATCATCCCCTCATCTCTCACCAGTCTCTCCAGCGCCATTATCGCCCTAGGGGCCTTCGCGGCTATCCGCTGGGCTCATCTGGACCCTATTTGGGTCCTTGTCATCGCCGCCGGTGTTGGCATTGTTGTTTACTAAGCACCTCAAGAACTCACTGTATCTTTTGTTCTACCTTCAGGCGCCGGAGGCGATTGATGGCCTCCGCTAACTCGTGCGGGCGCGGTAGGGCCAGCTCGCCCGGGTGTTGTCCGTAAAAAGGGGAAAGGCGCTCAATGCCATCACGGGCACAAATAGCGAAAAGGGCAGTTAATACTTCACCTAGTGTCCTAATCCCATCAACATAGGTTTTGCTAGCGTAGCGAATCATGGCCGCGATAGCGTTGGCTTGGGCCGGATCCACCAGTTGTGCTACGGCAGACAGGTCCAGTTCCTCTCGACCGAAGAGCACAGTATCCCGTCCCCTGGCCTTTATTTTCTCACGGGTTCCTATGACAAAGCTTTCCGGCAGTGGAATACGCTCCCTAACCAACTGAAGAGGCTTACTCTCCTCCTGCCTGCGGTTGCTGGGATTGGCTAATGTTATTTCTCGAGCCTGGATCGTAACATCCCGGGGCAGATAATTCTCCATGGCTATCACCCGATCGGCCACATCAAGATAATCGCCCGCGCCTCCAATTACCAGAATGGACGAGATGCCGCAATTCTCATATAGTTCACGTACACGGTCGATAAAAGGTGTGATGGGCTCACCTGCCTTAGGTATCAACTGTTGCATGCGGGCATCCCGAATCATAAAATTCGTAGCGCTGGTGTCCTCATCCAGGAGCAGAAGCCGCGTCCCCACCTCCATAGCCTCGATGATATTCGCTGCCTGCGAGATGCTGCCGCTGGCATTGCCTGTGGAAAAATTTCTGGTGTCGACACCATAGGGCAAATTGTTGATAAAGGGGCTTATGTCAACCCCACTCACGCTGCGGCCATCCTCAGCCCGAATCTTCACCGCGTCGGATACTGTCACCACAAACTCGCGCCCGTCACCCGGAATATGATTATAAACGCCACGCTCGATGGCCTTGAGCAGCGTCGACTTGCCATGGTGGCCACCTCCGACAATGAGGGTTACACCACGGGGTATGGCCATTCCGGTCACGCGTCCCCGATGTGGAAGGTCAATGGCAACACTCAGCTCGGCTGGTGACTTAAACTCCACCACTCGGCCGTCTGTTAGCGGGCGATCACTGGCCCCGCTCTCTCTTGGGAGAATCGCGCCATCAGCCACAAAGGCCACAAGATCAAGGGTTTCCAGAGCTTTGCGCAGGGCAACTTGATCTTCTAGGGTGTTGATATGAAGCTCCAAGGATTCCTTATCCAAGCTACGATACATAAGTGTCCGTTGAACAATCTTAGGTATCTCCTCCGTAAGAATGGCTTGGGCCTGGCGCGCCAGCACCCGCCGTCCAGAGGCAGGTAACCCTACACTCAAGCGTGCTTCGATAAAGTCGTCGGTAACCCGCACAGAAGTACGTTCCAAAACTTCCTGCCCAGGACGCTGAAT
>JAAYHG010000354.1 GCA_012735455.1 Bacillota bacterium | reverse complement strand
GTCCTGGGTCGCTTTGTGCGCGAAGGTAAGGTAGCCTTCAGCGCCGCCCTGCGGCAGATGACCCTGGCTCCGGCCGAGCGCCTCGGCCTCAAGGACCGCGGCCGTTTGGAGGAAGGTGCCCGGGCAGACCTGGTTCTTTTTGATCCTGCCACCCTGGTGGATAAAGCTACCTTTGAATCCCCAACCTCACCACCAGTAGGGATTGAACTTGTGTTGGTCAATGGCGAGATCGTCCTCCAGCACGGCATCCTCACCGGTGCTCACCCCGGCCACATCCTGCGCTGGTAGATCGGACTTCCTCACCCTTTTTAGCAAAATATTATTGACAGTACACTGATCCAATGTTATTATCAAGCCGGCTTCTGCATGATAATACAATCTACGATATGCCTCATCTCAGCCTGTTTACTGAGGTGGGGTAGAGGTGCGGTGGTCAATAGTACCCATCCCGAGCAGGGCAGCTATGAGGGATGGCGAAAGGGGCAACCGCCGAAGCCGGACACTGGCCCCCAGCGTCCGAGCTGGGTCGGTAGCGAACAGCTACCGGACTGTCACCGGAAGCTGTCCCCAGGCCTCCGGTGATGAGCTATCTCACCGTAGGGGAAGGAGGGATGAGTCCAGCTTAAGCCAGGACAAGCCCTGGCTTTATTTCTTAAGTAGCGGAAGGAGGAGAAACATGGCCAAGCCAGCCAGCGGAGGAAGCGGCCGCTTTCGTCTGCGGATTCCCCACGTTTACGTCCTGCTCTTTATCATTATCCTTATCGCGGCCTTTGCCAGTTGGGTGGTAACCCCGGGAGAGTACAATCGTGTTGAAGGCCCCAACGGACGTATGGTGGTTGATCCTGAGTCCTATCACAACGTGGAGCCTGCCCCGATTAAGTTTTTCCAACTGTTTCAGACAGTGCCCAAAGGCATGGTTGAAGCAGCCGACATCATCTTCTTTATCTTCATAGTGGGAGCGTCCTTCACTGTTGTCAATGCTACCGGAGCTATTCAGGCTGGTATCTCTAGTGCCACGCGTGCCCTGAAGGGTCGCGAACGCTGGATCATTCCCGTCATTATGTTCCTTTTTGCTCTGGGCGGTTCTATCTTTGGCATGGCCGAGGAGACCCTGGCCTTTATCCCCGTAATGGTTCCCTTTGCCCTTTCCCTTGGCTTTGACTCCATCACCGGTGCAGCCATAGTACTCACCGGTGCGGCTGCAGGTTTCGCTGCGGCGTTTATGAACCCCTTTACCATTGGCGTGGCCCAAGGTATTGCGGAACTCCCGACTTTCTCCGGTATGGGTTTCCGTATAGTCATGTGGATTGCCTTCCTGATCTTAACAGTCGGGTATGTTTTCGTCTATGCCGGTAAGGTGAAGGCTAATCCGGCTCTGAGCCTCATGTATGAAGAAGATAAGCGGAATGAGGATGAGTTTGACATTGAAAAGCTGGCCAAACTCGAGTTACACCACATCCTGGTCCTGGCAGTCCTGTTTCTTGCCATTGTTGTTCTGGTTTGGGGTGTGGTTGAACAGGGTTGGTACATTATCGAGATCGCTGGACTCTTTGTCACCTGGCTGTATTTGCTGGCCTCGCAGGAAAACTAACCCCTGATCAGATTGCCGAGGAGTTTGTGAAGGGTGCTGCGGACCTGGCTTACGGGGCACTTCTGGTGGGCTTAGCCCGGGCTATCCTGGTGGCGCTCTCTGAGGGACGTATCCTGGACACCCTGATTCACTTCCTGGCTTCAAGTATCATGGGACTTCCCAGTATCTTCAGCGCCCTGGGAATGTACATCGTCCAGTGCCTGCTCAATTTCCCTATCCCCTCCGGGAGTGGCCAGGCGGCGGTTACCATGCCTATCATGTCCCCGCTGGCGGATATCTTGGGAGTTACCAGGCAGACGGCGGTGGTAGCCTTCCAACTGGGCGACGGTATTTCCAACATCCTTACCCCCACATCTGGTTATTTTATGGCTGGTTTGGCCCTCGCTCGCATTCCTTGGGTGAAGTGGGTTAAGTGGATACTGCCTCTGATCATTGCCCAATACGTCTTGGGCGGTATCTTTGTAACCATCGCCCACATCATGAAGCTAGGGCCCTTCTAAATACAGCCTAAATAAGCTTTGCAGGAGGGCGCAGTTGCTGCGCCCTCTTCTAGGGTCAAGGTATCTATGATCGGAGGTTAAAGGATGGAGAGCAAACTTGCTGCCCTAAAAGCACAGGCCTGGGCAACAATTGAAAAGCTGTGCCTGCGGCTGGATGAATTACGTTTGGCCATCCACAGCCATCCCGAGTTAGGAGGACAGGAGTTTTTTGCTCAGGACCTTCTGTCCAGTGAGCTGGAGAAGGGCGGCTTTACGGTAGAACGTGGTTACTGCGCCATACCCACGGCCTTCCATGCCGTCTTGAAGGGCAAGAGTGACCGTCCGGCGGTGGCTCTGCTGGCCGAGTATGACGCCCTGCCCGGGATCGGGCATGCGTGCGGGCACAATATCATCGGTACTGCCAGTGTGGGTGCGGCCCTGGCCCTGGCGCCGCTCCTGCCGCACCTACCTGGCAGCCTGCACGTGTTCGGTACCCCGGCTGAGGAGACCAATGGTGCCAAGGTGGTGTTGGCTGCCGCCGGTTCCTTCAGCCAGATAGATGCTGCCATGATGATGCACCCCTCTGGCCGCACGGTGCTCATGGCGCCATCGCTCGCCATGGACGCCATCGAGTTTAGTTTTAAAGGCCGCGCTGCACATGCTGCGTCTGCTCCCCACGAGGGCATCAATGCGTTGGATGCAGTTTTGATAACCTTTAACGCTATCAACGCCCTGCGCGAGCACGTCCGACCCGATGTGCGTATCCACGGCATCATCACCAAGGGCGGCGAGGCACCCAATGTTGTTCCTGAGGAGGCTGTGGCACGCTTCTACATCCGGGCGGCGCGGCGCAGTTATCTAAACCAAGTGGTGGAAAAGGTGATCAACTGTGCCCGGGCCGGTGCCCTGGCCACTGGAGCGGAGCTTAGCGTAAGCAACTTCGAGTATTCCTTTGATGAAATGCGCAACAACTCTGTCCTGGCAGCGGCCATGCGAGAAAACCTCCTCGCTTTAGGCGAGGAGGTCCATGCCAGCGGTGAGGGCCTCGGCTCTCTGGACATGGGCAACGTCAGTCAGGTGGTGCCTTCTATTCACC
>JAAYHG010000111.1 GCA_012735455.1 Bacillota bacterium | reverse complement strand
GGCCAGTGTTCCCCGTGCTGTGCATGACTGTCCCGTCCACTACATAGTTACGGAAGAAAGGTTAATCTTGAGCAGGGGACATCCCCCAGGTGTCGAAGTCTAAAAGCCTACATGCATCCGGCTAGAAGCAGTGAATCTTACGTCTTGGAAGGAAGAAGGCTAAAAGGAGTGTGGTCTTGTGGCGGAGAGGCTGGTGGACTTAAGAAGCGACACTGTAACGAAACCTACCCCTGCAATGCGTCAGGCTATGTACGAGGCAGAGGTAGGGGCCGATGTCTACGGTGAAGATCCAACTGTAAACCGTTTGGAGGAAGAAACAGCTGCTCTTTTGGGCAAGGAAGCTGGCCTGTTTGTCACCAGTGGTACGCAAGGGAACCTTGTTTCTATTCTTACCCATACCGAGCCTGGTCAAGAAGTTGTTCTTGAGGCAGAAAGCCACATCTTCTACTACGAGGTGGCTGGTGCTGCTCTTATTGGTGGGCTGCAGCTGAGGACTCTGCCGGGCAATCAAGGTGCAATGAACCCGGCGGCAGTAGAAGCTTCAATCCGTCCAACAAACATCCACTACCCTTCGACCGGTTTGATAGCCTTAGAAAACACACATAACCGGTCTGGTGGTGCGATCATTCCGGAGGAGAACGTCCGGGCTATTGCCGCTATTGCCGCAAAGTACCGGGTGCCTTTGCACCTTGACGGCGCACGGCTGTTTAATGCCGCAGTGGCTCTGGGAAAGAGCGCTGCAGAGCTGGCAGCACCCTTCGATTCTGTATCTATCTGTCTCTCTAAGGGATTAGCAGCACCGGTAGGATCCGTTATCGTTGGTCCACGGGACTGGATCGAGAGGGCACGGAAATGGCGCAAACGCTTAGGCGGAGGTATGCGGCAGGCAGGTGTCATTGCAGCAGCTGGTCTGGTAGCCCTCAACACTATGGTGGAGCGTCTGGCTGAGGACCATGCCAACGCTGGCCGTCTCGCTGAGGGTTTAGGTGTTATCCCTGGGCTTACCGTGGTCCTCCCCCAGACCAACATGGTCTTGGTGGAGGTAGAGGGTGCCAGAATCACCGGTGAAGAGTTGGTGCAACGTCTAAGAGGACACGGAGTGCTGACTGGGACTATAGCGCCCACTAAGGTACGGTTTGTCACTCATAAAGATGTGACTGCAGACGACATAATCTACACCCTCAAGGCTGTAGAGAAGGTAATGAAGGGTGATTGAGGTGGACCTTTTTCATAGCGTTGTCGCTCCAAGGCCGCCGTTGGCAGTTCGTATGCGCCCGCGCTCCTTTGCAGAGTTTGTTGGGCACCGAACACTGCTTGCCCCAGGGAGCCCGTTGCGGTTGGCTGTGGATCAAGACAGATTGTCCTCATTTATTCTTTGGGGCCCGCCTGGTTGTGGAAAGACCACATTGGCCCGGATACTGGCTCGCCATACTCGTTCGCACTTTCAACCCTTAAGCGCGGTCACGTCTGGTGTGGCTGAAGTTCGCCGTGTGGTGGAAGAGGCCCAGGAGCGCCGGAGGGCTTTTGGGCAGGGAACCGTGCTCTTCTTAGATGAGATCCATCGCTTCAATAGAACGCAGCAAGACGCCTTGCTCCCACACGTGGAAGAGGGGCTGCTTGTCCTTATCGGTGCGACCACTGAGAATCCATACTTTGCTCTTACAGCGCCTCTCTTATCTCGGTGCCAAGTACTGCGCCTAGAAGCACTGAGCGAAGATGATATTCACCAACTTCTGAGGCAGGCACTGGAGGACAAGGAGCGCGGCTTGGGTGAATTAGGACTCGAGCTCGAAGCTGATGCCGCTGACACTATCGCTGCTCTGGTATCCGGGGATGGCCGGATGGCTCTCAACGTCCTGGAACAGGCGGCGGCCGCAACGGAAGAAAAAAGGCAAAAAAAGATCACGTGTTCCACCATACTTGCTGTGGCACAAAAAAACTTGCCCTATGATCGCTTGGGGGACCGCCACTACGACACTATCTCTGCCTATATAAAAAGCCTGCGGGGATCAGATCCAGATGCGGCGTTGTATTGGTTGGCGCGGATGATCGTGGCGGGGGAGGACCCGCTTTTTATTGCTCGGCGCCTAGTCATAGCG
>JAAYHG010000110.1 GCA_012735455.1 Bacillota bacterium | reverse complement strand
GATATCGCCTCTCTACCGTGATCGCATACCCTCTGAACCCTTGTCCTCGGTAGCAGAACTAAGAACAATACCCTTGACCACCAAGGAAGACCTTCGCCGCCACTCACCATTTGGGGTCCTGTGTGTTCCGCGCGAAGAACTGTCTCAGTACCACGAAACCTTTGGCACTACAGGGACACCTGTTTCAACTTGGTTTACGAAGGACGACGTCTTGGCTAACGCCACCGAGATAATCTTAAGTGGCATTGGCCTGAATACAACTGATATCGTGCTCGTTAGATTCCCCTATGCTATTTCCGCAGTGGCTCACATGGTACATGCAGCGGCACAACTGAAAGGCGCCTGTGTGATTCCTGCCAGTGCCCGTTCCACAGTCAGTCCCTTCCCAAGAATCGTCAATATGTTGCAGAGGCTTGATGTGACAGTACTGGCATGCCTACCCCTCCAGGCAATTCTCATAGCCGAAACCGCCGAACTGCTGGGGTTAAACCCGGCTAAAGACTTCCCCTCTCTCCGTGCCATTTTGACTGCCGGCGAACCTCTTACTTCAGGAAGACGCAAGTTACTAGAAGATGTATGGGGGCTGCCAATCATTGATGTCTACGGGATGGCGGAGATAGGGACCGCCATAACCGATTGCGAATACGGCCACCCGCACCCGCTGGAAGACTATTTTATCTTTGAAATACTGGATGAAGACCTAGAAACAGAGGTTCCACCAGGAAAACTGGGATACTTAGTCATCACCACGCTGAGAAAGAAAGCAACACCGGTAATAAGGTACCTTACTGAAGATAGAGCAAGAGTCATACACAAGAATTGCCCCTGTGGAAGAAGCCTCTGGTTAGAGGTTCACGGGCGCAAACAGGATACCATCCTCCTGGGCAACCGCACCCTTGACCTCTGGGATTTGGACGAAATCGTGTCTAACCTTCCATGCCGGCGCTTTTGGGTAGTGGGAGCCGAAGCTGAAGGACTGCACTTCATAATAGAAGAAGAAAAAACTGGCGACAGTATCTCTGACGACCTTGTGCGCCAACTGGAGAAGAAGTACCAGCTTAAACTCCAGTTTGAGATAGTCCCTAAAGGAACCATTTACGACCGAAGCGAACTGCTGGCTATCGGCGAGGTCGGTAAACCACGCTACATTTACTCCGCTGAGGAAATAAAGCGAGGTGCCTACTTGAAAGCCGCCCGTACCTAAAAGCGAAGGCCTGCCACAGGGACAGCCCCCGTGGCAGGCCTTCTGCCTGCTTCCGGCAAGTTACCTAATACAGCAGTGCCTCCAAGAACTCTTCATTTGTAAGCCCGCTGACGTATTGGGAGACATCGCAGCCGCGCAGCCGCTCCGCTATAACATCTTCTTTCAGCCGGGCACCCTTGAACATGTTTTCCAACTCTGGAATCCCATCACCAAAGAAGTCACCATAGATATGGATGTCCTGGATTATGCCTCGTTCAACCTGGAGCAAAAGGGATATCTGCCCTGCACCAAAACGCCTTTCTTTCCTAACATTGTACTGAGGTGACTGGCCAAAGTTCCATTCCCAGGTGGCATACTTCTGGTCCCTGAGCTGATTGATGGCCGCCATATCCTCAGCAGTAAGTTGGTATTCCTCATATCCCTCTGGGCCAAACAAGGATCTCAGCAACAGCCCTTCGAACTCACGCAAGGATACTGTACCTTTCAAGTAATCAGCTATGTTGACCACTCGACTCCTTACCGACTTAAAACCCTTGGATTCATATTTATCCTTGTTGACAGTTAGAACTTGTTGGATTACATCTAAGTCCGAATTAAAGAGCAGGGTACCGTGATGAAGAATCCGGCCACTGCGGATGTACTGGGCATTCCCAGAAAACTTTCTCCCCTCAATGGTCATGTCGTTGCGGCCGGTACGCTCGGCTGGAATCCCTAGCTCGTTTAGTG
The DNA here is from genome assembly GCA_012735455.1 of Bacillota bacterium. GTDB lineage: Bacteria > Bacillota > DTU030 > DUMP01 > DUMP01 > JAAYHG01. The sequence goes on along the minus strand of JAAYHG010000110.1, from coordinate 775 downwards.
CGCTGACAACACGGTCGGCGAACTTACTCAAATCAAACTGCCCGCCAAATTCATGATCCGCTATGAACGTAAAGTTAAGATTGCCAAGGTCGTGGTACACGGCCCCGCCACCCGACATCCGGCGCACCACTTGAATCCCGTGCTCCCGCACAAACTCGTGGTTGATCTCTTCCATGGTGTTCTGATGTTTGCCCACTATAACAGCGCTCTTGTTTTGCCATAGTAGAAAACACTCTTGTCCTCTAGGAATCTTGGTGAACATGTACTCCTCAAAAGCTAGATTAAAGGTGGCATCGGTGCTTATCCCATGAAGATACAGCATTTAGTGTTGCCCCCTGGTCTCTACCCTTGTTTTGGTTTATATTCTATCACGCTGTGCATGCACCTGCACATGGACTTACACTGCAATTTCCCTTGCGAAGGTCTCTATTCCCCCAAAAGCCTTGGTACGTCCACCCTATCTTTTCCCGGCACATTTGCCCACTGCAGCCACTTTTGCACACTTATCGGTAATCAATGTAAATCAGTTGCCTCAAGGGTCTATAACTATTGCTTTTATTTGGTTGGCTTTCCCTCTCTATTAAACGCAACAAGTGTAGCACACCCCACTTCCCTAAACGAGAACTGAGTACTTTTAGGGAGCAGGTCTTTTGAACGTAAAGACTGCGTACCACACCAAATAAAGGGACCTGCCAGGAGAACCGTCCCCTTGACAGGCCCCCTTGACAGGCCCTTGACAGGACCCTTGACAGGCTCGGAGGGTTATGAGGTTGAG
>JAAYHG010000109.1 GCA_012735455.1 Bacillota bacterium | reverse complement strand
GGCCAGTTATGGCGGCCGGACTCACAGCTGTACTGTTGGATGCTCTGCGCGGTCTCGGTTTGCTGTAAACTGAAAACTGATCAAATCAGTTGGGCGGCCATCGGGGCCGCCCTTCAAGTTTAGGATTTCACTTTACTGGTCTTGTTTAGTTTTCCCTGGGCTTTTCTGGCTTGGTTAGGCTCAAGTTCGTTACTAAGTTCATTGTTGCCAATGCGTGCCCTGGCAGCCTGGTCCGAATGCAAAAGTTGGTCGGATTGGGCTGTTGGCCAGGGTGGAACATCCAGAACAGTTGATTTTTCTTTTCTGGCGGCAGCTTTTCTGGCCTCGGTTTCTTTTTGGTTCAAGGCGCGGGTCACCTCTTCCATGTACTTTACGCGCTCGCGCATGGCTTCCATGGGCATCCAGGCGAACATGCTAGGGATCATTTCGCCCATCCGGTCACCGTCGGTAAGAAGCGCCATTCCGTACAGGTCTTCCTCTTCTGTGCGGGTTTTGGCCTCAAACTGCTTAGTCGGGGTCATTTCTTCTTGCCTGCTGTTGTCGCTCACACGACCCACCTCCCTGGCCTTATTATTATCCGGCGGCTTTACCTCCATCCCTGCTACCTTTGGCTAAACTCGCAGGCAACATCTCCCTGGGTTTGACCAAAAGCCAGTTCAGGGCCAAAACGCCGGCTGTAGCCGCGGCTCCGCCGAGGAAGAGGGGCAGCGGCCCCAGCTTTATACCTAAACCTAGGGCGGGTGGGCCCAGAGCGGCGCCGAAGAAACGTACGGTGCCATAGAGGGCTGTAACCAGCCCGCGCTCGCCTTCAGCAGCGCTGGTTATCAGGAGATTAAGGCCGGGAAGAAAGAGCCCGGTGCCGATCCCGGCTGCAGTGAGAGGGACAAGAAACCAATAGCCGGGCGGGATTAAGGCTAAAGCGACCAGGGAGATGGCCACCAGGCCTAGGCCGATCAGAAGAGCAGTCTTCAGAGATGGGCCGAGGTGTTTTTGCAGATACACGCCCGTGCTGGAGGAGGTAAGGGTGAGGGCTAGGACGGGGATGGCTACGACCAGGCCGCGAGTGAAGCCACGGACGCCTAGTTCTTGTTCCAAGACATCCGAAAAGTAGCTGAGGAGTCCGAAAAGCAGAAATAACCCAAGAAAACCGGCCACAAAACATGCGGCTAACCCACGCCCTCTCTTGGCGAACACCTTTTTTAACCCTGCCACGTATGTGCCTTTTGTTGTGGTTTTTTTCTGTTCTCTCTCGCTACAAAAAAAGCAGATCAAGAGAGCAGCCGGCCAGGCTAAAGCACCATAAACAAAAAAGGGGCGAACCAAACCAAAAGGGCGGAGACGGCGCCAAGCAGCGGTGCCACAACCTTGCCTAGGCCGTTGGCCCCTTCCAGGAAACCCAAGGCCTTGCTGCGCTCTTGGTCGGTGAAAAGGTCCCCGGCCAGGGCCATGGCTAGTTGATAGGTACCCCCGCCACCGATTCCCTGGAGCACGCGGCCAGCCAGGATCCAGGGGTAGGGGCGCGGCAGGAACCAAGCCGCTAGCCCTGCCAGTACGCCGCCGAGACCAAAAACGAAAAGCGCCGGTATCATTACCTTTTTGCGCCCCACTTGATCCGAGAGGTAACCGGCAAAGGGGATAACTACCCCGGCAGTGATGGAAAAGGCGGTAACGATAAGGCCGGCTTGAAAGAGGGATATGTTCATGGCCCTTTGAAACTGGGGCAGTACAGGGATAAGGAGAGAGTTGCTCAAGACCAGAACAAAGGGTACAGAGCAGAGAGAGGCAAAACTTGTTAGTAGTCTACCCTTCATGATCAAGCTCCTGTAGTCTTATTGTCAGGGCTTCAAGTTGGTCGGCGACTTATTAGGTTCAGAGCTTAGGTTCCCCCTCTGACAACAACCTGATGCTTCAGTTTTCAGGTTTTTGTTGGTTTCGCCTTTGCTTGCGGCCAGAGCGAGAACTTGTGGTTAAGTTGGGCCGGCTGCCTGCTTGGGCAGGATTTTCTTTTTTATTGCCGAATATTTTTATGTGTATGCGGCACAATGCCGCGGTGTTATCCGGGCTGGGAGGGAGGACTTAACTTTGGCAGGGAGGAGAATCCGGCGCCCTGAACCCAAACGTCGGGCAGGTGGGGCCGGCTGCTTGCTGCAGTTCTTGGTGGCAGCAGTCTGTGCCGTGGCACTAGGTTACTTATTCGGTAACTACCTGTTTTCCAGTCACTATGGAACCGGCAGCATCACCACCCCTGAATCCTCCAGGTCACCCGCTGTCCAAAAACCTGCTCCCTCAGTTGGTGACCCTAATAAGGGCGAAGCGCAGAATGGTACAGATGCGCCCCAAGGTAGCGTTGGGCAGGCAGGTAGCATAACCCTGCCTGATTTGGCAGTTTTCCAGGTACAGGTGGGTGCTTTTGGCCAAGCAGCCAACGCCGACCGGTTGGTGCAGCAGCTCAGAAGCCAGGGCTACGCGGCGGAGAAGGTGGCCGCCGGAAACCTGACCCAAGTACGGGTGGGCGCCTTCTTTGGGCGACCTAAGGCAGATGAGGTACGAGCGGCATTCACTACAGAAGAAGTAAAACCGGTGGTAATCACAAAGGAACTAAAAGGGAAGAAGGTCTCATATGGCCTGGAAGAAGAGGAGTATTACAAACTGCTGCCCACTGTTGTAGGATCCTTGGCCGAAGCTCTCCTCAATGCCGAGGAGGGGGCGGTGGCTGCGGCGCAGGGAGAGGTGAATGAGCTCCTGGCGGCGGTGCAGCAACTCACTGGACCCCAGGCAGCCAAGGAAGAGCTTATCGCCCAACTTACAGGAATTGGGGCAGAGCTTAAGGCGGCAGCTGGTGCTGCCGGTGAGCAGCAGGGGCGTGCAGTGAGCAGGGCGGCGGCAGCTTTTGCCCAGTGGTATGATAATCTATAGAGACATGACAAGAAAGGCGGGTAAGAGCCCGCCTTTTTCTCTGTGTGTAACGATTGAAGGTGTAGAAGTTTATCCTGTGTTCTGTGTTAGCGGAGGTAGCATGTGTGCCAGCCCGAGTGGAGCCAGGGTGCGTGGGAGAATACCCTGGGCATAGGCCAGGAATACGCCATAGTTCACCATAGGTATACCGGCCTCGTGCGCTCGGGCCTGGCGGGTGAGCATTTCACGGCGATTAATCATACAGCCGCCACAGTGGATAAGGAGTCGGTAACTGGACAGGTTTGCAGGAAAGTCTGCTCCAGCACACCAGGAAAAGTTTAGTTTACCACCGACGATGCGTTCTAAAGCCCGAGGGATCTTGGCGCGCCCGATGTCGTCACCGATGGGATGGTGCGTGCACGCCTCGGCCATAAGCACTTGGTCTCCTGGTTTTAGGAGAGGTATTGCGGCTACGCCTGCCACCAGGTCAGTCAGGTTGCCTTTGTAGCGAGCGAAAAGAATAGAGAACGATGTCAACGGAACATCGGCCGGAACAGTTCGCGAGACCTGGGCGAAGACCTGGGAGTCTGTAACCACCAGGGTCGGTTTTACTTTAAGGTTAGCCAGGACGGTGGTCAGCCCGTCCTCTTTTGTTACTATAGCGTGGGCGTCGTGGTCCAATATGTCGCGCAAAGTCTGTACCTGGGGTAAGATCAGTCGACCCGCAGGTGCTTCAATATCACAGGGTGTAACTAGAACTACCGTGGCATTGGGTGTTATCAGGTCGCCCAAGATGGTACTCCGGCGTGCTTCGCGCGGGGCAATTTCTTGCAAACGGTTGCGCAGGGCTTCAATTCCCTGACCGTTGGTGGAGCTGACAGGAAGTGTCTCGCCTGGAAGGACTGGTTGGCCGTCATCGGTGGTTGGCAGGCTCCAACCGGGCTTAAGGTCCTGCTTGTTGAGGATGATCAAGTAGGGGACCTTTTGTGCGCGAAGGCATGCAACGAGGTCTTTTTCTTCGCTACCAGGCATTTGGTCGGGTGCCGTGACGACAAGAGCAATGTCGATTTTATCCAGAACCTTCTTCGTTGCGGCTACACGCAGGGTGCCTAGGTCCCCTACATCGTCCAGGCCGGGTGCATCAATGAACACCACCGGTCCCAGCGGCTGCAACTCCATGGACTTGTATACTGGGTCAGTGGTGGTACCAGGGGTTTCTGATACGATGGCTACTTCTTGGCCGGTGAGTGCGTTGATTAGGCTGGACTTTCCAGCGTTACGTCGGCCCAAAAGGCCGATATGCAGCCTCATGCCCCGCGGGGCACTGCTGAATGCTGGTGCGTTATAGGTCATCTAGGGTTCCCTCCCCTCTATTGTCCTTGCTCTTCACGGGTTTGAGGCTGTGACCGGGGGTGGTAGCCACCACTCGACCAGCCTGTCTCACAAGATCCCTTATCGCTTGGTGATAGTCAGCAGGAAGCGGTGCGCCCTTGCCTGGATAAATGTCGTAGGCACCATGGTAGGGTTGTGGTGTCAAGTCAGGCATGATTACATTTGCCCCAGCAGCCAGGCCCTTGCGGTGGCCGTTCTTGTCCAGGGCTGCCAGGGCTGTGGTCGCCGGTAGGTGTGCCCAGGGGAGGAGCAGGCGAGCCACGGCAATGGTTCTTAGAGTCTGGCCTGTATTACCAGGCGGACAGCAGGAAAGAGGGGTCTGTGGGTGCGGGATAAACGGGCCGATGCCCGCCATGTCCACCCCCTGGGTTTGAAGAAAGAGGAGATCATCAGCCAGGGTCTCCACCGTCTGGCCGGGGAGCCCTACCATAGTACCAGATCCTACTTGATAACCCAGCTCGGCTAGCCACTCCAAGCACTGGCGCCGATGATGGTAACTCTGGCCGGGATGCAGCCGTGCATAGAGCGCTGGATCGCTGGTTTCCTGTTTGAGCAGGTAACGGTCTGCCCCTGCCAAACGTAGGTCTCGGTACTCGGCCCTGGTGCGCTCGCCAATGGAGAGGGTTACCGCTACATCCAGCCGTTTGATTTTTTCCACCAGTTGCGCCAGTTTGGTGCTGGTGTACCACCAGTCGTCGCCTGACTGCAGCACGATGGTCCTGTAACCCAGCTTTGCTCCGGCCTTAGCCACTGAGAGAATCTCGCCCGGTTCCATGCGGTAACGCTGCAGCTGTTGCTTGCTGCGTCGCAGGCCACAGTACAGGCAGTCGTTGCGGCAGTAATTAGAGAACTCGATTAGGCCGCGTAGGTGTACCGCGTCACCGACCCAGTCAGCCCGCACTGCATCGGCGGCGGCAAAGAGACTGCGTTCCTCTTCACCCCTGGCATTAAGGAGGCGGATGATTTCATGTTTTTCGAGACGGTGGGTTTGAGTTGCTCGTGTGAGTAGAGCGTTATAAGAGACTTCCATGCCTAGCCTCCATGTTTTAAAAATCTAAAAACTGTCCTTGAGGGTTATTTGAAAGGCGTAGTCAGTTCTTGGGAGTGAGTGCGCTTTTTACAGTTACGCCCGGTAAGTTTCCCAGTTTACCGGTGAGTGCGCCAATTTGATCGGTGGTGCCGTCAACAATAAGGGAGATCACCGAAACCTGCCGTTCATGGTAGGGTATACCCATGCGACCGACGATGATTTCGCCAAATTCGGAGAGAATGGTGTTGAGGCGGGGCGCTATGTTCTCCCGCCCTGTTACCACAATACCCACCACACCCAGCCGTCGTTCCATGCGTATCCGTCCTTTCTCGGCAAAGTGCGTACAGAGCCGCTACCTTGTTACTGCAGGAAACTGTCGTCAACCAGGTCCGTTATCAGCTGTTCCACATTTACATTCGCATCCAGGAGTTCTACCTGTTTGAGAAATTCCGCTGTGGCCTTGAGCTCACCTATCGCTTTAGCATCTAGATCCAGAGAGAAGTCGTACTTAGGGAAGATTGTCCTGACGGCTTCAAGGTCCATTTTGTTTTCTTCGGCGGCAGCAGCCAGTGCCTCATCCTGGTGTTCGCGGACGAAATTTACCGCCTGCCGCTGTACCTCAAGGTAGCGCCGTACCAGCTCCGGATACTTTTGGGCAAATTCCTCCCGAACCGCCACCACAATCTGTGCGTTTATCAGTCCCTCGCCATCGGCGAGAAGGCGGGCTTTACCGGAAGACACTGCTTTCGTCAGGAGCGGTTCGCCTACCACGGCGGCATCCAACTGACCAGCCTGTACTGCCGTGGCGGCATCAGCCAGTTCCATGTGGAGGAACTGTATGTCTTTGGTGCTGAGACCAGACTTGTCGAGAGCCGCAGCCAAGAGCTGGTGAGCGATGGTGCCTTTGGCTGTGGCCACCTTCTTGCCTTTAAGGTCCGCCACTGTTGTGGTGGTTGCTTCGGCCGGGACGATCAGTCCGAAACCGCGGGGTGACATGCTATAGTTAGCGATCACCTTCAAGCCTACGCCTTGGGCGCGCGCGAGCAGCGCCGAGGTTCCACCCAGAACGGAGGCAAAGTCAATGGAACCCGCGGCCAGTCCTTCTGTTTGGGCTGGTCCGGCCACTATGTTGTGGTAGTTGAAGGCAATGCCGTCGGGTTCAAAGGCCTTCTCAAAGAGCTGTTGTTTCTTGGCCACTATGGACGGAACGTTAAGGGGTAGAGCTACGTAGGTGGCATTGATCTCCGTTGGGAGATCCGCTGTCCGTTGGTCCGGGGCTTTTTCACAACCACTAAGAGTAAGCAGTAGTGTTATCAGCAATAACCAAACACAGTGTTTCCTGATACCGGTCATCATGCTAACCCTCCAAAAGATCGATAATGTGTCGGCGTAGTTGAGCGAATTCAGGTGCGGTTCGGTCTCGTGGATAAGGCAGGCTGATATTCACCACCTCCTTCAGGTGTCCGGGCCGTGGTGTGAGTACTACCACCTGTTCTGCAACAAATACCGCTTCCTCAATGTCATGGGTGACAAGAAGCAGGGTAGTTCCGCTCGCGTGCCACAGGCGAATCAGCTCGGACTGTAATCGACAACGGGTAAGTGCGTCCAGGGCAGCGAAGGGTTCATCGAGGAGGAGGAGTTCAGGCTTCGGCGCCAGGGCACGGGCCAGTGCTGTCCGCTGTGCCATACCACCTGAAAGTTGGTCTGGGTAAGCTTGGGCGAAAGCAGTCAGCCCCACTAACTCCAGAACCTCTGCTACCCGTTTGGGTCGGATGCTGTATTCCATGGTGCGCAAGCCAAAGGCTACATTATCGGCTACTGTCAACCAGGGAAAGAGGCGTGGCTCTTGGAAAACCAAGCCACAGATTTGGCTTGGTCCTGTAACCGGCTGACGGTTGAGGCGTACTGTCCCACTGCTTGGTTGTTCCAACCCGGCAATAAGCCGCAGCAGGGTGCTCTTGCCGCAGCCGCTGGGTCCTACCAGCGCCACCATAGCTTTGGCTGGTACGGTGAAGGAAACATGATCTAAAGCAGTAAGCAGTTGTCCGCTCAGATCAAAATCCTTTCGCACATTACTTATTTCCAGGTATGGCACGTCGAATCCCCTTCCCCTCGTTCAGATAGGCGGCGAGCTTCCTGGAGCTAGAGTGCCACCCTTTCATGCGCTGTCGCAGGTGTTGTTCCACTAGGTTTAACAATATTTCCAGTGCCAGGCCCACCAGTCCAATGACTATTACACCACACAGAATAACAGCTGGCTGGGACAGTTCTCGCGCCTCGACTATGAGATAACCCAGGCCGCTGGGAGCGGCGATCAGTTCTGCTGACACCAGCGCGCGCCAGCTGTAGCCTAAACCTAGGCGCAGACCGGTAAAAATCACCGGTGCGGCGCTGGGCAGAAACACCTCTCGCACCAGTTCCAGGCTCCGCAAACGGTAGAGGCGGCCAACTTCCACCAGCCGCGGGTCTGTAGCCGCAACACCCTGCAGAGTGTTCAGAAAGACAGGAAAGAACGCAGCGTAGACAATCACAGCATGCTTAGAGGACTCGCCGATACCGAGCCAGAGGATAAAAAGAGGGATCCAGGCAATGGGCGGCACATGTTGCAGAAAGCGTAGAGTCGGCGCCAACAGTCCCCGCGCCTGCGATGAAAGTCCCACCAAGAGACCCAACGGTAGGCCAAGTGTTACCGCCAGACTGAATCCTATCAGGACCCGCTTAAGGCTAGCGGCTATGTGTAGCGCAAGCTCGCCAGTCACTGTCAGTTTGATCAGTGTCCTTAGTACAGTCAGCGGTGCTGGTAGGAGGTAGGGGCTGAAGGAACCGCCCTTGGCAACAATCCACCAGCTGATTACGAGCACCACCGGAAGCACGAGACCTCTGCCGAAACGCCAAAAAGACCACACTCCAGCAGCCGGCGATGCAGACACGGCAACCAGAGGGGTCTTCTTTTGAACCATTCTTACTC
>JAAYHG010000108.1 GCA_012735455.1 Bacillota bacterium | reverse complement strand
TTCCCGAGATACCCTGGCGTCTGGACAGTGTGGTGGCCAAAATCGAGGAACGATGCAAAGAAGGAAAGCGCTTCAGCATCATCGTGGTTGCTGAAGGAGTAAAGGATCCCGAGGGTAGACAGGTTTATCGCCAGCATCTTCCAACTGCCCACATAAAGGCTCGCTTGGGGGGCATAGGCATTGTCTTGGCGCAATTAATCGAGGCCACCACCGGCATTGAAAGTCGTGCCATTGTTTTGGGTCATCTGCAACGCGGTGGATCGCCATCGGCTTTTGACCGGGTCCTAGCCACGCGCTACGGTGTTATGGCTGCCGAGCTAGCTCTAGCGGGGCAGCACAGCTTAATGGTTTGCCTGCGGGGACAGGACGTAGAGGCCGTACCTTTGGAACTAGTTGTGCGTGGTACTCGCAGGGTTCCCCCGGAAGGTCAGTTGGTAAGAACAGCTCGGGCTCTGGGGATTTGTTTTGGTGACTGATGCTGGATGGAGATGGGGAACGGCAAAGTCTCGAAATCTTGTTCTCAAAGGAGTTGCAGAACATAAATCGAATAAGAGGAGAGGCTCATACATAGTAAAGAAGGTGCTCAGATGCGTAATAAGCCTAAGATTCACTATGCCTGGCTTATCATGCTTTCTTGCTGCTTCATGCTAGCAGGGGTTAACGGTATTTATGGGTATTGTGCCGGTATTTTCTTTCGGCCTGTAGCGACAGAATTGGGCGTTGGCCAGGGCGATATTTCCCTTTATGTTACTTTCCAAGCGTTAGCATCCGCCTTGGCAATGCCTCTTGTGACCAGGGTTATAAGGAAAGTAGACATCAGGCTGCTGATTAGTGGGTCGGTTCTAATAGGAGCTTCCATGTTTGGCCTAATGTCTACGTTTACTAGAGTCTATCAATGGTATATAGCTGGTGCCATCCTCGGGTTTGGTTGCGGCTACATTTACTCGTTGCCAGTTCCCATTCTAATCAATAACTGGTTTCAGGAAAAGGCCAGCCTGGCAATGGGCATCGCTTGCATGTGTTCTGGCTTAGGGGGTGCCATAATAAGTCCGATTGGAACAATGATAATTGCACACTACCATTGGCGGGCGGCTTATGTTGCTCTGGCTCTGACCAGTCTGGGGCTCGTGCTGCCTTTTTCCATTTTTGTCTTGAGATTTCAGCCCAAGGATCTGGGCCTTAAGCCGTACGGGGCGGAAGCTAAACCTAAGACACAACCTTCTGCCATGCAAGGGGTTCAGGCTGGTATACCCGCAGCCGTTGCTTTGAGAAGTGGTACATACTTGTTCTTGGTCTTTACAGCAGCATGCATAGGTTTCATGGACAAGTTCGTACAGCACATACCAAGCTTCATCGGCTTTCTTGGCTTTGCACCCGCGCAGATTGCTGCTTTGTCTTCGTGCATGATGCTAGGAACTGTAGGAGCGAAGCCGCTCCTAGGCTGGTTGATTGACCGCCTTGGAGCCAAACGCGGGGTGCTCTGCGCTTTGACTGGCCTTGGTCTATCCTTTACGCTCATGATCCTAGCTAATCAAGTCCTGGCAGGTCTTTTTATAGCCTTGCTTCTTTTCGGCTTTGGTCCCGCTTTGAGCATTGTAGGAAGTCCACAGCTCACAAGAGATCTTTTCGGCACCAGAGATTTCCCGACCCTTTACACATACATATCTATGGTTGTTATGCTGGTCGGGGCTGGCAGTGTCAGCTATGTTGGCTATTTGTTCGATGCCTTTGGCAATTATAATCCGGCTTTTGCTTTGGCTATCATGGCGGCAATCTTGGCTGCGGTCTTTATTTCAGTCGCCTTTCCTAGAGTTAAGCGGACTAAAAAGCAGGTAGGAGCCCTGGGGTTTTCTGGGTGATTGCTCAAAATCCCCGGGTAATGCACAGCGCTACCGACTAACAACCGTGTTCAAATCGGGATCGAGGAAAAACAAGCGTTTGCCCGATGGCTCATCTACACGATAAGCCGATGAGCCAAAAATGAGGACCACACCTGGGTTAGCACTTTCTAATTCTATCTGCCCGGCTTCTGAGGTCTCCAAGACAACCTCTTCTCCTGTTAAAGGAGAACCTACCTCCCCATAAATCCTGATATCTGTCCGTGATACCACCCGGCACCTGCGTACAGGCCCCTCGATTACCACGGATTGCGCTTTCACTTTGCAGTCATAGCAACCCCTCTTGGCATCTGTTACTGTTACCGCGCCAACAGCATGAAGGCTGCTATTCCAGGGTAATACTACAGCTTTCGGTAGCGTAGCTTTCGGGTTTAATAGCCCTGAGCCGGTCTAAGAAGGCAACCATCTTGTCATGAATAAGAAGTCCTTCCTCTTCCATGACATAAGGGGGATGCTGGCTTATAACCCCCAAGAAATTCAGGCAGCGCGTAATCAATTGGGATGCATTACCTGGCCCGTCAAAATAAAGGCTCTCGACATCACCATATTCTTGGATTGAGTTCTCTAGGGCTTCCTGGAAATCCTGGATGAATTCGCGCTCAGGCTGGCGACCCCGTAATGCTAAATTCAGTTGTTTTTCCAGTGGTTCCAGTAATTCCAGCGCTTGGCCAACAAAGCAGGAGAATCGGTCTGCCCAAATCTTTGATGCCACGACATGACCGTGCTATAAGCACTCCTTTTTCAGCAGAGACAATGGTCTCATTGACGTTACCCTTTATCGTAACCCACCCCTTTGCATCAACCATCGCATTTTGCGAAACAGTTCCCAGCACAATTACGTCTCCTGCAAAACGAAGGTTTCCCGTTCTAAGATTTACATCTCCCAGGTGGACATGGATGTCCGTAACACCAACCTCGATAAAGCCGTTACTGTTGCGAATATTAGCATAGCCGTTGCAAGCTACAACGGTATTGCTTTCCTCAGAAATCCTTTTCCGGTGAATCTTATACAAACCCGGAAAACGAAACAAACCCAAGAAGGAGCGTGGTAGTTGAGGCAGACTTTTTTGGCAGCCAGGTCAATTACATATATGTCTCTTACCAGGGAACATTCAAGAGACAAGCCGTAGCTTGTCGTAGGATTCACGTCTGTGAATAGCTGAGGAGGTATCGGTTGTCATTAAGGGTTGAAACTCGGGCAGCATAAAATTTTAATAAGGTCATGGAAGGTGAAAAGTAAGTCAATATGGAATATGTAAACAAAAGGAAATTATAAATAGGAAAGGGGGTAAGTTTGGATAGGGGGCTCCAGCTCTCACGCTAGTAGATTCTCAGACCTGGTCTTTGGGTGTCCTTGGCGAGACTGGAAACTGCAGGAAGGGGAGGTTACAAGATGAGTCGCACCCCCGCTACCACTATGCATGGGTAATTCTTGCTGCGACCTGGCTGGGCTTTATGGGCGTTGGACTTATTAGGTTTGTCTACCCCTATGTTGTGCCAACCATGGAAAAAACACTAGGGATTTCCCATGTGGTAATGGCCACTGTTATCTCGTGCTTTTTTTGGGCTGACTCAGTGATGAGGATTGTGTGGGGTACTCTTACAGACAAACTCGGGACACGGGCAGTTACTCTCTGTGGGCTAGCGCTGCTTGCCGCAGGGTTTTTTATTATGTCGGCGGCGACTGCTGTGTCCGGTTTGTCCCTTGGATTTGGTGTTGCTGGTATGGGGGCTGCAGCGCTATTTATTTTGCCAGCCCCGCTTCTGTCACGGTGGTTTGGTCAGCGCCGAAGGGCTACAGCTATCGGCATTGCTACCACTGCGGCCACTGTCGTTACGATCGTAGCAGGGTTTGTTGTTCCCGTGGTTCTCGCAAATAGCCCCTATAATGTGATTTGGCGAACTGAAGCCATCATAGTTCTTGGCATCCTGGCGGTAGAGTTCTTCTTTCTGGTTAATTCACCAGCCAGCAAAGGTTTAACTCCACTCGGGGCTACAGAAGCCGAGCTAGAGGCACTAAGAGCAGCGCCTAAAGGAAGTCCGTGGGGTAAAGAGAGTGTCTTAAAGGTACTCAAAGACAAGGCATTTTATCAAATCGCGGGATCATATTTCCTCTTTGGTGTGGCATATACAGGTGTACTCACTTTTCTATCTAGCTATTTTCAAGAGATTGGTTGGGATCCCGCGGCGGCAGGCAAGATCATAGCCCTGACGGGTATCAGTGGCTTAGTAGCCAGTTTGTTTTGGGGAGCTGTTGGTGACCGCTTAGCGAAACGTTATGTTTTTGGCATGAGTATGGGGATTCTTGGCGCGGGCATCCTGCTTTTTGCAATAGGTGGTCAAGTACCGTCCATAGCATCGCTGGGGGCTTTGCTCTTTGGTTTTGGTGGCTCAGGCCCTGTGGTCATGATCAATGCTATCCAGGCCGACTACTTTGCGAAGAATGTACTCGGCACTAGTTTTGGTTTGTGTGCGGCTTGCTTCAGTATAGCCTCTGCGGTGAGCCCGATTATTGGTGGCGGTATTGCTGACTCAACTGGAACCTTACAGTCAGCAATGTTCATGGGGATTATAGCCAGCGCTATCAGTGCCACAATTATTTCTCTGATGGCGGGGCCACGGACAACCAAAATGAGTTCTAAACAAATTCAAACGGGGGGACGACTGTGAGACTGACACTGAGAAAGTTCAAGGTAAACCAAGTGAACTTCGGCACTAAGACTGAGTTCCGGAATGGGGCTCTTTGGATTAATCGAGAGGAGCTAACATCGCTTCTTGAAGAAGAAAAACGTTTCGAGAAAGTGGATATCCAGTTAGCCCGTCCGGGTGAGAGTGTACGTATCTTTCAAGTGGCTGACATTATTGAACCCCGTGCCAGATTGGATGGGGGCGATTTCCCTGGAATCCTGAACAAGACAGTGACCATTGTCGGTAATGGCAGCACAGATGTGCTAAGCGGCTCGGCGGTTGTACTGGTGGATCAGTGTGGCAACAACTGCGGGGCTATGCATGACTGCGCCGGCAATGTCATTGATATGAGCGGTCCTGGTGCGGAGGTCAGCCCGTATGGGCGTACCCATAATATCTGTGTGATACCGTACGCTGCCGCCGGCGTTGACCCAACCACGCCTGAGTTTAAGATTGCTTCTAAGGTAGCGGCTATCAAAGCTGCCGTTTACCTGGCACAGGCCTGCCGTGGGTTGGAACCGGATGAAGAGGAAGTGTACGAGCTTCCGCCTCTTTCGGAAGTAACCAAGGATATGGAGGACTTGCCGCGGGTGGTGTATGTATTCAATTTCTACCGTTACTTCTTTAAGAACGAACCCATCATATACGGGCAAGCATTTTCCTGGCTGCCTTCGGTGCTAATGCATCCGAACGAATTCCTGGATGGAGCAGTTGTCAACAGTTACCTGAATGCCAATCTCTCCTCTCCGGCCTCAATGGATACCTATGAGATTCAAAACCACCCGGTCATACTGGAGCTCTACCGCCGGCATGGGAAAGACATTTGCTTCCTGGGTGTAATTCCCACAGTGGCTCAGGTTGAAGAATTTGCGGTGGACTCCCAAACCAACCTGGCCATCAAGTTAGCCCTGACACTTGGTGCCAATGGAGCGATACTGACCAAGGCACCAGGGGGTTCGCCACAAATGGATGTGGCTAACTTTGCCAAGAAGGGCCATGAACTAGGTATTAAGTCAGTTCTGATACTGGATGATATCGCTGCTCGTTCGCCTGACGGCAAGTACAGGGTCAACGGTATACTCTTTAGTGATGAGCGAGCGGGGGCAATAGTCAACACCTCCAACATCAACGAACAAATAATACTACCGCCGGTAGGAAGGACCATTGGACACCTTGCTCCGGGGGCTGATGGAGAGTTGATGCGGCTGCGTTCTGCCATTATGGGCCAAAGTGGCCAGCTAGGGAACACCTATATGGTTGAAGTGGAATATTAGCAATGGTTGCTGGGATTGGTGAAACTGAGATAGGAGGGATGAATTCTAATGCTAAAGCCCTTAAGAGTTGTGCAGTATGTGAATCAGTTTTTCGGCCAGTTGGGCGGAGAGGAGAAAGCGTTTGTAGAACCGCATGTTAAAGAGGGTCCAGTGGGTCTTGGCCTAGCTACCCAGAAAGAACTAGGGGACGGTGGCCAAGTGGTAGCCACTGTAATCTGCGGTGACAATTACGTGGGTGAACACCTGGAAGAAGCTATTGATATCATGATCGAACTTATGAGGCCTTATAAACCAGACCTTGTAATCGCCGGACCAGCCTTTAATGCAGGACGTTATGGTATGGCTGCCGGTGCCCTCTGTCAGGCGGTACAGGAGAGGTTGGGTATCCCTGCGGTAACAGGAATGTATAACGAGAATCCAGGCGTCGGCCTGTATAGAGAAAAAGTATACATTATCGAGACAGGTTCCACCAGTAAGAACCTACCCGAGATAATCCACAGAATGGCAAAACTAGGGATAAAGCTGGTGAATAAAGAGCGGGTTGGGAAACCGCGTGAAGAGGGCTACTTCAGTCACGGCTTCTTGGTTAATGAGCTTTCCGACAAGAAGGCGCCTGAACGTGCAGTAGATATGCTCTTGGCTCAATTCAGAGGGGAACCTATTGAACCGGAGCTCAAGCTGGCCACTTTTGATCAAGTGAAGCCTGCCCCTGCTGTGAAGAAGCTGAATGAGGCTAATATTGCCCTGGTAACCGATGGCGGTTTGGTGCCGCAGGGCAACCCCGACAAGCTCGAGTGGATGGCTGCCACGAAATATGTTACTATTGATATCAGCGAGCGCGATCACCTCAAAGGCGGGGAGTTCTACGCGAATCACACCGGCTATGATACCAGTGAGGTTAACGATGATCCTATGCGGCTGGTACCTCTGGATGTGCTGCGGGAGTTAGAAGCGCGCGGTGTTGTCCGCAAACTCAATCCAACGCTTTACTCTACTACTGGTGTGGCAACCACCATCGAATACTCACAAAAGATAGGTAGTGCCCTAGCAGAGCGCCTCAAAGCCGACGGTGTCGATGCAGTAATTCTAACCTCTACCTGAGGAACCAGTACGCGTTGCGGTGCAACGTTGGCTAAGGAAATCGAGCGGGCTGGCATCCCTGTAAGCCAGATCACCAGCCTGCCCAATATCGCTGCCATGGCTAATAGTAACCGCATTGTCCAGGCACACGGTATAATCCACCCAGTGGGAGATGCAGCAATGGCACCCGAAGAAGAGAGAGAGCTGCGTCGTTCCCTTGTACGAAAAGCCCTTGAGGCCCTGCAGACAGATGTTGAAGGCCCGCGCCTGTTTAAGTAGCCGATTCTTGTCTAGAAAACCTGTCTAAAATACCTGGAGGTGGCCGTCATGACCAAACAACCGCTGAGACTGACTGTCTACTATGATTACGTTTGACCCTGGTGCTACGTTGGCCAAGGTGTGGTCACCCAACTGCGATCTGAATTAGGGGCGGAAGTGGACTGGCGGCCTTTCCTTTTGCATCCAGAGACACCCCTCGATGGTGAGGAGTTTTCAACCGAGAAACGCCAGAGCTTAGTTCCCATGATTAATCGTGTTAGGGAGATGGCTCAGGCGTTGGGTATGCCCATAACCTTCCCCGACCGTATGATCTCCACCTTACGTGCCCTGCTAGCCACAGAGCATGCTCGGGAGCAAGGTAAACTTTTTGAGTTTCATCGGGCGGTGTTTCACCGGTTTTTCGGGTTGGGACAGGACATTAGCCGTTGGGACGTGTTGCGGGCGGCAGCCGAAGACGTAGGATTGAATGCAGATTTGATGCAGCGTTTAACTGAAAGTGGTGCCTACAACGCAACCCTCGAAAAATGGACAATAAAGGCCCAGGATCTGGGCATTGAAGATGTTCCAACCTATGTTTTCAACGACAACTATGCAGTAGTGGGAGTTCAGCCCTACGAGGTATTTCAGTTAGTCTTAGCACAGATGGAACAAGACTCAACCTCATAACCCTCCGAGCCTGTCAAGGGCCTGTCAAGGGGACGGTTCTCCTGGCAGGTCCCTTTATTTGGTGCGCATTCTTTAACGTTTAAAAGACCTGCTCCCCAAAAGTACTCAGTTCTCGTTTAGGGAGTGGGGCGTGCTATACTTGTTGCACTTAATAGAGAGGAAAAGCCAGCCAAATAAAAGCAATAGTTATAGACCCTTGAGGCAACTGATTTACATTGATTACCGATAAGTGTGCAAAAGTGGCTGCAGTGGGCAAATGTGC
>JAAYHG010000107.1 GCA_012735455.1 Bacillota bacterium | reverse complement strand
GACAAAAGGCTCTTCACTTACCAGCTTTACCTTATCCCCATGATCGGCCACATAGGATACACCCACCGGTTTGTCTACAACCACTGCGTCCAGATTGCCATTCTGCAGATCCACAAAAGCCTGGGGATAGTTGTCATAGCGCTTAATCTCTTTAATGGCTATCTGTTTGCCCTCGTACTCGTCGGTACCTTCCTGCATCCGTGTCACGACCTCGTCGGCAGTAGTGCTGATTTGTACACCCAGTGTTTTACCTGGGAAGTCATTCTCGTCTTTAATCCCATCGTAGTCTTTACGTACTACGATTACCTGACCCGCCTCGAAGTACGGATCCGAGAAGTTCATCTTTTCCTTGCGCTCCTCGGTGATAGTAACACCGGAAATAACCACATCGTACTTGTTGGTAAGAAGCCCAGCAAAGATGGTCTCAAAGGCCACGTCAACAAACTCAACCTCCATACCAAGCTCCTCACCTAAAGCATTGGCCAGGTCCACATCGAAGCCCTCGAACTCACCCTAGTCATTCACGCTCTCGAAAGGAGGAAACGCAGCGTTAAACCCTACCTTGAGCACCGGCTTCTCGGCTGGCTGCTCCGATTGGCCCGCCGGCTTTTCTTCTCCGCCTCCAGACGACTGTCCGGCCGGTTTAGAGCCGCAGCCGGTCATCAAGAGGGATACTGCCAACATGAGTGCTAGACCAACTGAAAACCACTTTTTCAACTTCATCACTCGAACCCCCTGCGTTGTGATTTCCTGCTTGATGTTTATTATTATACATACCGAGGCATAATATTGCAATACCCTTTTTGCTTTTTTTCCTGGGGATTTATTTCGGATCTATATTCGCCTTGATGTATATCTAATCAACCATTTTTATACCATGTTTTGTCAACTTGCATTAGCCGTGGGCTGTGGATATTGTGGATAAACCTGTTGAAAACATGAAGCCAAAGGGATTGCCTTGTGGACAAGCCTGGGGAAAAAACTCCTTCTCTGTCGAACAGGGGCGGACCTTAGCTAAAAATAGAAGCCCGGAGCTTCCTCCGGGCTAGTTTCCCTAGACTCTCCGCCGTGGCAGATTTCACTAAGGCGCTTTCCTCTTTTAGTACCCCGCGTCAACTGCCTGGATGCTCTGGTAGCAATCGCGGCAGTACACTGGACGATCGTTGCGCGGCTTAAAGGGCACCTGCGTGGGCTGGCCACAATTCGCACAGACTGCATCGTGCATTTCCCGGGGAGCTCTGGCACCACCTGTTCTCCCTGCTGCAGCCTGTTTGCGTGCCTGTCGGCAATCGCGGCAGCGCGAGGGCTCATTGGTGAAACCCTTCTCCGCATAAAACTCCTGTTCTCCGCTCGTGAAAACGAACTCCCTGCCGCAATCCCTACAGGTTAGCACTTTGTCCTCAAAGGCCATTCGAAAAGATCCCCTCACTTTGGATTGATTACCATAGCTTAGCTGACCTGGTCTTTGCCCCCACACTCGCCTGCTGGAGGTCTCGCTCCGGGCTCCTACCCTTCACTACTCCCTCTCTCCTGATTACCGAACAAGCTGTCTCCTACCGATCATCCGTCGGACTGGAGGTTGCGCTCCTTCGGTACACTAGGGCAGGACTTACCCCTAAGCCGCACCATGCTCAACAGCTCCTTGGCTGTCTTACGTGGATCGTTTCGCCCGCGGCTGGCATCGATTTGCAACCACAGACCTAAGCCATTGGTAGACCCATTATAGAGCAGCTGGAAAGAAAAAGCAAGCAGTTTTGGGAAGATTTTGAGGCGGCTCCTCTAAGGAACTAGAGACCGCCCACGTTAAGTCCGTTTACCACCCTGGCACGGTTGCCGTAACTATGTACTGCCTCGGCCCAAGCTTCTCTTAGTCCACTTAAGAGTCCCAGCACCTCTTCCGCTGCCTGGGGGTCTTTCTTTATGTTGGCCTCGCTCAGCCTGCGCTGCATGTACTCGTACAAACTGTAGAGGTTCTGCGCAATCTGCCCGGCATCAGGGTTTAGCGTGCTCATAAGCTCTGCCAGCACATCCTGCGCCCTTAGCAACAGCCTGTTACTCTCCTCTATCTGCCCCGCCGTGAGCGCAGCACACGCCTCCCTCGTAAACCGAATCGCCCCGTCGTATAGCATAAGAAGCAGCTGCCCTGGCGTGGCCGTCGCCACCTGTATCTCCCGGTACTTGTTATATGGATTAGTTCCGATCATCAAAGTCACTCCTTACTACAGCTAGAAACCTGCACACCCTGCAACTGTCTCTACCAGCACCTACGCCTTCTTGTCTAACAAAACCCCTATCATCTCCCTAATATGCGCTACAACCTCCAGCACCTCTGTGGGCGGAATTTCCTTCACCACCTCTTGGGTCTGGTTGTCAACCACCTGGACCTGCATCCGCCCGCTGTCCTCATGGAAAACAAAGCTCAAACGACTATTCAGCGCTTTCACCGTCTTATCTAGTGCCTCTGTGGCCTGGCGGACATCCTCCAAAGCAAAGCCCTTGCCCTCTGCTCCCATTTTAGGCTCTGCAGCCCCTTGTTTTCCCGGTCTTCCCATCGTCCCGGCTGCAGACATACCACCTTGGTTTCCGTCTACCATCACCCGCCTGTCCACCGCCTCAACCCGCACTTAATTCAGCCTCCTTTATTCACCTACACGTTCTTATACTCCCCCAATAGCCTTTCCAACGGTCAAATGTGTTAGCCTGTTCAATTTATCGGAAAGAAGGCCCTTCCTCTTTAGCCTCCTCACCAAACTCGCCTTTTCTCCCACTAAACTTTCACCCTAGCCTGCCGATATAACAAGTGAAAACCATTCGACCGCGGTCCCTAGGTTTCTACACCATAGTGGAAGGAGGGATGCCTAGCGCCAGACATCTTCGGTTTTCGTGTCGGGCAAGGAAGCCCAGGCCGGTCCTGCCGGCCGCAAGACCAGCAAGGAAGCTACCGAAAACCATTTGTAAGGAGGAAACCAGTACATGATTATTAACCACAACATCGCTGCCCTTAACACTTATCGCCAGCTTAGCGGCGTCAACACAGCCAGCAGCCGTTCCCTGGAGAAACTCTCCTCCGGCCTCAGGATCAACCGCGCCGGTGACGACGCCGCTGGCCTCGCCATCAGTGAGAAGATGCGCGGCCAGATCCGCGGCTTGGAGCAGGCAACTAGAAATGCGCAGGACGGCATTTCGCTGATTCAGACTGCAGAGGGGGCCTTAAATGAAATCCAATCGATCCTGCAACGAATGAGGGAATTGGCTGTTCAAAGTGCCAATGATACTAACACCCCTGAAGACCGTGCCGAAATCCAAAAAGAGGTAGACCAACTAGCTCAGGAGCTAACCCGTATCGCCAATGATACCGAATTCAACACCCAAAAGCTTCTCAACGGAGGCATTCAAGAAGGCAATATTGATGCCCTTACCTTCCAAATCGGTGCCAACACGAATCAGAACATGTCATTAGAGATTAGTGCCATGGACGCCTATTCTCTGGGTGTAGCCAGAGACACCGATGCCACCCAAGCTTCTGGCGAGTTGGCAGCTGGTGTAACTATCTCAGCTGTGGCCGGTGGTGACTATGACGGTACCGCAGGGAATATCAAAGTAGTAGTAGAAGTATCTAGTAACGCCACTGTAGGAGCCGCTTTTTCCGATGGCACTCTGACAATCACCCTGGACCCTGCCGGTACAATGGACGCGGCTGCAATTACGGCCGCACTGCAGGACAGTGGCCTTGCTGACGAT
>JAAYHG010000106.1 GCA_012735455.1 Bacillota bacterium | reverse complement strand
GTTTCCGCTCGTCCTTTTTCGTGCCCTCGGAGTTCCCGTTGTGCTATAATTTGGGTAAAAGGGAAAACTATTGGCAAGAGAAGGGGGAATTCTAGGTGCGACTCGAGATCATCGGGGTTCCTCAGGACCTGGGGGCTAACAGGCGCGGTGTAGACATGGGCCCTAGCGCGATACGCTATGCTGGCGTGCGAGAGCGCCTAGAGAGCTTGGGCTACGAGGTACACGACCAAGGAAACATACCTGTTTCGTTGCGGGAGGAACGTCCGGCGGCAGTGGATGAGCGCCTCCGCTACCTGTCGGAGATTCAGGCTACCAGTGAGCTTTTGGCTGAGGCGGTGCGGAAGGCGTTAGAGGCAGGGGCCTTGCCCCTTGTGCTCGGAGGCGATCACAGTATTGCCATTGGTACTCTGGCCGGTGCAGCCAGCGTCAAGCAGTGTGGGGTAATTTGGATCGACGCACACGGTGACTTTAATACCCCTGAGACAACCAGCAGCGGTAATATCCACGGCATGCCCCTGGCTGCCTCCTTGGGACGGGGGGATGAACGCTTGGTCTCTTGCGGCGGGTTTGTAGCTAAGGCTAAGGAAAAGAATGTGGCTCTAATCGGGGCGCGTGACCTAGACCCTGAGGAGCGAGAATCCCTGCGTCAGTCGCGGATTTCAGTTTTTACTATGCAGGACATTGATGAGATGGGAATGAAACGGGTTATGCGTCAGGCTTTGGCCGCCGCCTTGGACGGTACGGAGGGGTTTGTGCTCAGCCTGGATATGGATGCTTTAGATCCTTTGGAGGCTCCCGGTGTAGGGACACCAGTGCGGGGCGGACTTACCTATCGCGAGGCGCACCTGGCCATGGAACTCTTGGCCGAGACTGGTGCACTGATCGCTATGGAAGTGGTCGAGGTCAACCCTGTACTGGACACGCGTAACCAGACAGCGGAACTGGCTGTGGAGCTCATTGCTTCTGCCCTGGGCAAGCGGATAATCTAGTGCCAGGAGGTGAGGTCATGGGTATTGTTTGGGGTGGTATTGCTCCTCATCCTCCCATCGTTGTGCCGGAGGTGGGACGTTCAGAGATTGGTAAGGTGTCGTCCTCACGTGCTGCCCTTCAGAAGTTGGCTCAAGACCTTAAAGCCGCCAAGCCTGAGGCCGTTATAATCACTAGTCCCCATGGACCGGTGTTTAGTGATGTAGTGGCGGTGTCGCTTGCACCAAGGTTTTCGGGCAGTTTCAGCCGCTTTGGCGCCCCAGGAGTACGCCTGCATCGTGCCAGCGACCTGACGTTGGCGCAGGCGATAGTGAGTGAGAGCGAGGCCCTTAAAGTTCCGGTGGCAGCGCTCACGGCTGACGAGCTGAACCAGTACGGAATAACCGGGGAACGGGATCACGGCGTGTTGGTACCTCTCTACTATTTGGAAGAGGCTGGAGTTACTTGTCCTTTGGTCTGGATAGGTATGTCGCTTCTGCCGCCCGAAGAGATCTATGCTTTTGGTGTGGCGGTGCAGCGAGCGGCAGAGAAGGTAGGTAAAAGGGTTGCGTTTCTTGCCAGCGGTGATCTGTCACACCGCTTAACCCGTGACGCCCCGGCGGGGTATCAGCCCGAGGGTGCGCGTTACGCCCGCATGCTAGTGGACAAGGTGCGGGATGGTGATTTGGAGGGCTTACTACGAATAGATCCTGCCTTAGCGGACAAGGCTGGGGAATGCGGTTGGCGCAGCTTCATGATGTTGGCTGGAGCCTTGGATGGGCGTGTTGTGGCGCCGGAGGTTCTTTCCTACGAAGGGCCATTCGGCGTGGGCTATCTGGTGGCCAAGTGGCGACCCCTTGAAGCCATGCCGGGGCTTAGACGCCTGGAGCGGCTGCGGGGCGCACGCGGGGCTGCCATTGCCGAACGCCGCAGTCGCGAAAGCACCTTGGTGCGCCTAGCCCGAGAGACACTGGAAGCGTATGTACGAACGGGCAAACGCCTGCCTCTGCCTGATCCACTGCCGCCTGAGCTTCGTGACAGAGCAGGTGTTTTTGTCTCCCTAAAGAAAAACGGGCAGCTTAGGGGCTGTATCGGCACCATTGAGCCCACACAGCCCAATCTTGCCCTGGAAATCCAGCAAAATGCGGTGAGTGCAGGCACCCGGGACCCGCGCTTCTGGCCGGTCCAGCCGGAGGAACTCTCGGAAATCGTCTACTCTGTAGATGTGCTGGGCAAACCGGAACCTGTCAAGGGGCTTGAGGATCTAGATCCCAAGCGCGATGGGGTTATTGTTTCCGCCCGCGGTCGTCGCGGTCTCCTTCTCCCAGACCTAGAGGGGATAGACTCAGCCGAAGAGCAGGTGGCTATAGCCAAGCAGAAAGCTGGCTTGGGACCGGGCGATGATGTTAAGCTGGAGAGGTTCGAGGTAAAGCGGTACTACTAAGAAGAACGGATGAGCATCGCCCAGCTTTGTCAGAGACTACCGTTTGGTGCCGGCGTGTTTGTTCTGATGGGGAGGTGTATGGTGTGCATCCTGCCCTTTATTGGCACCCTTTAGAAGATGGCAAGGTAGCCTGTGAATT
Organism: Bacillota bacterium; assembly: GCA_012735455.1. GTDB lineage: Bacteria > Bacillota > DTU030 > DUMP01 > DUMP01 > JAAYHG01. Next base: position 917 of record JAAYHG010000106.1, on the reverse strand, counting down.
GTGCCCGCAGGACTGCCGTATTGCTCCCGGACGTGTTGGGGCCTGCCGGGTACGAAAAAACCATGACGGCACCCTCTACAGTACCAACTACGCACAGGCAAGTGCTGTAGCCCTGGATCCGATCGAAAAGAAGCCCCTCTACCACTTCTACCCAGGGCGAGCCATATTGTCGCTAGGAACCGTTGGCTGCAACCTGCGTTGCAGCTTCTGTCAAAACTGGCAAATAGCCCAAGAAAATGCGCCTACCAGAGAGCTACTTCCAGAAAGGGCGGTAGCTTTGGCCGAGGAACAAGGGGAAAGTTGTATTGGCCTGGCCTATACCTACTCTGAACCGCTTGTGTGGTACGAATATGTACTTGACACTGCCCGCCTGGCCAGGGAAAAGGACTTAAAAAATGTACTGGTTACAAACGGTTTTGTTCAGCCCAAACCCTTTACGGAACTCTTAGATGTCGTTGATGCCCTAAACATAGATGTCAAGGGTTTCACCGACAAGTATTACCGCGGCATCTGCCACGGCAGCTTGGAACCGGTTCTTAAGTCTGTGGAGCTGGCCGTTCAAGCCGGGTGCCATGTGGAGCTTACCACTCTTTTGGTCCCAGGCCTGAACGACACCCCGGAAGAGATAGAGGCCTTGGTAAATTGGATAGCAGCACTCTCCCCCGCCATTCCCCTTCACCTTACCCGCTATTTTCCCCAATATAAAATGAGCCTCCCCCCTACATCGTGGGCCAGCCTGGAGCTGGCCTGGAAGATCGCTCGGGAGAAGCTCAGATATGTGTACATCGGCAATGCCGAGACGGAACGCGGCCAAAATACCTATTGCCCTCAGTGCGGGGCCCTCTTGGTCGAACGGCGTGGCTATTGGGTCAAGCAACCTGGAGTGGAACAGGGACGCTGTTCGCACTGTGGTTACC
>JAAYHG010000105.1 GCA_012735455.1 Bacillota bacterium | reverse complement strand
TAAGAACACTGGGCAAAGCTCGCAAGGCACGGTGGGGCGCTCCGGTATAAAGAGCAAAAAACTGTGCCCCTACCCCGCCCGCCTTCAGGCGATACAAGTCGAGCTGACCCTGTGGTCGTTCTTTCAGCGAGCCGCCTTTTGTCTCTAGCTGGTAGAGAACATCGCAGTGGGCATCAATAACCATGTACTGTGGCTTCCCTCGCATCAAAACCGCACCCCTTTCCAATTGAGATAATACTGATACCTTTTGCTTTCTTTTTTATTAGCTATTAATGAGTCATAGACCTGCCTTCAGAACAATTATCCTCTCCGCTAAATGGAGTTCCTGATCTTCAGTCCACATATATCCATTCCCTAGAGGACACTCTAAGCAAAAACCTGCAGGAGGTAAAACATGTCCGAACTAGTTTTTGCCGTTCTTGGAGGCGGCCACGGTGGCATCGGCACCGCCGCCGATCTGGCGGTGAAAGGATTTCCAGTACGACTTTACTCCAGCTACCAAGAAACCATCGCTCCGATAGCTGCTCAGGGAGGCTTAGAATTGGAGGTTTTGCCCTCCAGTGGCCTCAAAGGGGGTTTTGCTCGCTTGGAGCTAGCCACCACAGACATAGGCGAGGCAGTACGTGGCGCTAACATTATCATGGTGGTTACGCCAGCACCATCACAGCGGCGTTACGCTGAAAAACTAGCCCCACACCTTACCCGCGATCAAGTAGTGGTGCTCAATCCTGGCAGCTTCGGTGGCGCACTGGAGTTCAGTCAGATATTAGCCGCCCATGGCGCCCCGCCGGTTGCAGTAGCCGAAACCGAGTGCCTCGTCTATGCCGGGCGCAAGAAAAGCCCGACACACATGTGGTTGCGCGGTTACAAGAAACACCTGCGGGTTGCCGCTTTCCCGGGCAGAGAAACTGCCCGTGTACTATCCTTGTTGCGTAAGGCTTATCCGGATTGGGAAGAGGCAGATTCTGTTTTGGAAACCAGCCTTAGTAACCCCAACCCTATTATTCACATCCCCATTATGGTCCTAAACGCAGCTCGCATTGAAGCACCAGGGGACTTCTTATTTTATTGGGAAGGGGTTACGCCAGTGGTGGGTTACGTTATTACCTCTTTGGATAACGAGCGCCTGGCCGTAGGTAAAGCTTTAGGGGTACCACTTCGGTCAGTTTACGAGCAGGATCTGGAGTGGTACAGCCATCAGGGCGCCTATGGCGCAAACATCCACGAAACCCACGTCAATAACCCCATCTACCAGTGGAGCATGGCGCCAAAAAGTTTTGATCATCGCTACCTAACCGAGGATACCCCCTACGGCCTTGTTCCTATCGAGGACCTGGGGCGCCGTCTTGGAGTGCCAACCCCTAGCACCAGTGCTACCATTCAATTTGTCTCACTCCTTACTCGTCAAGACCTCCGCCATGGTGCACGCACCCTGACCAAGCTGGGACTAGCTGACTTAAGTCCAGAGGAGCTAAACCGCTACGTCAAGTCAGGCTCCCGAAAGGATGAAAAGAAATGCTGGCCCTCACAAATTGTTGCATCATCACCGGCGACGGAGTAACTCTACTGGAGAAGGCCTCACTGCTAATTGATGGTGAGAGGATCGCTGCAATAAACACTGGAGGGCAGCCCCCCTCTTCTGCCGAGGTGTTGGACCTTAATGGAGCCTTTGTTCTCCCTGGTTTCATAAATCACCACGTCCATGGCACCACCTTTGCCCCCCTCTTCGCAAGTGGCGCCCCTGCCCTTGATCGCGCCGAGGTAGTAGCAAACCAGTACAAACACCTGTCCGCGGGCACTACCACTGTGCTCAATGTAGATGGTTTTGCTCTTCCAGATGAAGTGGCCGAAGCAAATGGATTGACCCCCCTCAATGTAAAAACCAGCGCCTGCACCACACCCTGCACCCTGGAAGCAGCCTTGGCCGTGGACGGCAAAGGGCTCTCTGCTGCCCATTGCAGCATTAGCCTTAAGGACCAGGTCGAGGCCGGCGCAGTGGCTATAGGCGAAGCTGGTAGTGGCCATACCTTGGGCGGCGGTGGCGTTGATTACATGTATATACCAGAGCGCATTAAGGCCGAAACCGGCCGAACCATAAGCCCAAGCCAGGCCCGACTATTGAAGGAGGCAGTACTGGGAAAAAACCTACAGCCCGACAGAACCAATGCCCCAGCCCTGAACAAAGCACTGACGTCCGCAGGACTGGCGGACAGACTGACACCCGAACGAGCGCGAGAGCTGGTGGCAGAGTGCGTTCTTCCTGCTCTGGCACCAGCCCGAGACAGTATTGCCGAAGCGGCCGCAGCCGCCCGAGAGTTTAACCTGCCTCTTATTGCACATACCGCGCCGCCCTCGCTGCAGGCCGTATTATCCGCGGCCCGAAGCGGGGCCAAGACCATTGCCGCCCACACTAACCATGATTCTTTCACACGAGAAGAGATGCTTAAGGCAGCACAAGATCTTAAGGCAACAGGAGCCTATATCGACGGTTCCACTTTCGATGCTTTCGGTGCGCGCCGCACCACCGAAAGCCCGGACAATCTCCTTACCCTGCTCGAGGCCGAATTGGTGGATTTTATTTCCACCGATTACGGTGGCGGTTTCTTCGATTCTCTACCCCTGGTCTTGAAAGCCATTGTTGGCTTAGGCATCCTATCCCTGCCACAGGCCGTACGGCTCATAACCTCTGCCCCGGCGAAAGCCATACCCGGGCTGGCACCTCAACGCGGACTCCTCGCCCCAGACTACTACGCCGACATCGCTGTACTCTCACGGCAAGACATCGCGCACGTCCTCTACGTCTTTGTCTCTGGGCAAGCAGTGACACTGCCTGGGAAATAAAGATAACGCCGTTCATGGGTTAGACCCTGAACGGCGTTCTAGCGTCTGACACCTGTACCGCTTGGATCAGTCCGAGCTAGGCCCGCGGATCCTGGGTACACTTCCGGCCCCAACTCAACTGATTGGCGGGAGGTATAACAAATGATGCCCTAGGGGTCTAGTTCGTTTAGTCCGCTTTCAGGCGCTTTTTCTCCTCTCTGCTGGCTGCGTACGCCTCTATTTTCTTATTAACCAGCTCATCCGCTGCTATCGGCGGATTCATCCCGTCGCTCAAAACGTTGTTACTGCTGTACACACTTTCCTTGTCCCTCTTTTTTTTGGCCACGCCATTCACCCCTCTAGTGTAAATCGCTCTTAGGCCCAAACCTCTCGTAAGCACGCAGGCCTTCTTCGAGAGAACCACGGCTCTCAGGGTAATGGAGAAACTCTTCGTGTACCCGGGCAAAGGCACGGCGAAACTCCGGGCTTTCCCGCATCAGCTCTGTCCCCAAATCCAAGGCTGTCACCATCATGCTGATTAAATGCTCCCGGTCCTTCGGATCCGTGCTCTGGAGTTTTTTTATGCCGCCGTCTGCCAACGCCGTAAGAAAATCTAACATCATTGTCGCCTCCCGTTCTAGTATCTCTAGCGCCCTAACCAACCAGACCCCCAAGAGAGTAGTAGCAACACCAAATACACTTCAACCAGCCCAGTTTGGCAGTAGCATTTCCTACATTCGCTACGTCGATTCAATGCAAATCCTGCATCTCTAGCAGTGGGCATTAGGATTTATGCTTAAGTGGCAAGAGCTGCCCTGGGTTCATAAAATGAAGCGGAAGTTTACCGGGGCTAAGTTTGTTTGGCGGGGCTACCTTTACATGAGGTGGTGACACCATGATGCTTCTTTCTCAGCTCAACCACGGCGAAGCAGGCCAGGTGCTTGAGGTGGCAGTATGTGGTACCCTGAGACGGCATCTGCTGAACCTTGGGCTAGTTCCAGGCTCCACTATCAAAATGGTGAGGCGAAGCCCGTTGGGAGACCCGGTGGCTTACCGGATACGGGGAGCGACCCTTGCCCTGCGCAAGCAAGAAGCAGATAAAATAAGCATAAGGAGGCTAACCGATGAGTTCTGATAAGGTACCCGTAATTGCCTTGGCAGGCAACCCCAACACCGGCAAGAGCACAGTATTTAACGCCCTTACAGGGCTTAATCAACATACAGGCAACTGGCCCGGCAAGACCGTTACTCTGGCGCGGGGAGAATTCTACTGGCACGGTAACAGATACACTGTAGTAGACTTGCCTGGCACCTACTCTCTGTTTCCCAACTCTCCTGATGAAGAAGTAGCCCGGGACTTTATTTGTTTTGCCCGCCCTGATGTCACAGTGGTGGTAACCGATGCCACCTGCCTGGAACGAAACTTGTGCTTGGTACTCCAGGTTTTTGAAATTACCCGAAGCGTAGTGGTCTGCGTTAACCTAATGGATGAGGCCAGACGTCATGGTATGACCATAGATACCAAACAGCTGACGCAGGAACTGGGCGTACCTGTGGTTGCCTGTAGCGCCCGGCAGGGAGAAGGTATCACAGAACTCAAAGACACCGTGGCTGGCATAGCCGTCGGTGTTGGTAAAGAAAAGATGCGGCCACACCAGGTCCGCTACCACAGGGAGATAGAAACGGCAGTGGCGCGTTTGGAACCGTACCTCAGAGCACTTGACATAGGCCCAAGCCCGCGTTGGCTCGCCTTGCGTCTCCTCGAACAAGATCCCAAGGTGGTAGAGTGGCTGCAGGGGCCCCGACCCAGTACCACCGACCTGGCACCTACTTTAGCGTCCAAACGCAGAAAGAAGGTGGCAGTATGGCCGAGGTGAGAAACAAACAGGCGGATTTCCTGTTGGCTCAGGCGCAGGTGGAGGCTCAACAACTGAGGGCTTGTCCTGTTCATGATGAGCTCATGAAAGCGCTTTACTGCGAAGCTCAGAGGATTGCAGGCCATGTGCTGAAACAACAACCTTCCGCCTACCCCCGTTGGCAGGAGCACTTGGATGACCTGGTTACCTCTCCCTGGTTTGGCTTTCCCCTAATGCTGGCTCTATTGACGGGGGTCTTCTGGCTCACCTTGGTAGGGGCTAACTACCTGTCGGAAATACTGAGCTCCTGGCTCTTAGGTGCAGAAGCAACCCTGAGCTCGGCATTTATCACGTTGGGAGCACCCAGGTGGCTGCAGGGGCTTATTGTAGCCGGGGTGTACCGCACCACAGCCTGGGTGGTGGCAGTAATGCTGCCACCTATGGCCATATTTTTTCCACTCTTTACCCTACTGGAGGATCTGGGATACCTCCCCCGGGTGCTTTTAACCTGGATCGCCTCTTTCGCTGGGCTGGTGCCCACGGCAAACAGGCCCTTACCATGAGCATGGGCTTCGGCTGCAACGCAGCAGGAGTGATAGCCTGCCGCATTATCGAATCCCCACGCGAACGGCTTATTGCCATTCTTACCAACAACTTTGTTCCCTGTAATGGGCGGCTGCCGCTGCTCATAACTTTAAGCACACTGTTTCTTGGCAGTCTGGTTTTCTTTCCAGGAGCCGAGCTGGGCTCAGCTCTAGCTGTGATCGCCTTGATTCTAGTGGGAATAGTCGCCACACTGCTTGTCTCCCGCGTGCTTACCCATACACTCCTGCAGGGCGTGCCCTCCACCTTTGTTTTGGAATTGCCACCCTACCGCCCGCCCCAGGTAGGACGGATACTGGTCCGCTCTGTCTTCGACCGCACCCTCTTCGTTCTGGGGAGGGCTGCAGGCATGGCGGCCCCGGCTGGGGCCGTAACCTGGCTTCTGGCCAACACCTCAAGCGGCGGCATAAGTCTACTGCAGCTCGCTGCCACCTGGCTCGACCCTGCAGCTAATCTGCTTGGCCTGGACGGCGTAATCCTGCTGGCCTTTTTCCTTGGCCTTCCTGCCAACGAGATTGTCCTACCTATCATCGTCATGAGCTACACAGCCCAGAGCGCCCTCACTCACCCTGACGGGTTGAACGCCCTGCAAGCTCTGCTTGCTGCCCACGGCTGGCACGCAGGGACTGCTGTAGCGGTGATGCTGTTTTCGCTGCTTCACTTCCCGTGCAGCACCACCCTATGGACTGTTTATCGGGAAACAGGAAGCCCACGTTGGACCCTGGTGGCCTTCTTCCTACCGCTGGGACTGGCCGCCCTAGTTCTTTTCTGTTTAAACCTGGTCCTGAGCTAGGTCTTGAGGCCCCTCGGGGGCACAGCTATCAAGAATAAGCAGGCGCTATGCCGCACAATAGGCAAAGGGGTTAAAACAACATGAGCGGACAGAGGAAATTCTACACCTTTCGTGGCTATGCCCTAGCCAGTGCCCAGCAAAGGGATGGGCTCACTCCCAGCATGGAAGACTACCTGGAGATGATCTACCGCCTCTCGCAGGCGGAAGGTTACACTCGCATGCTGGAGCTGGCAGCAGCGCTACACGTACAACCTCCGTCTGCCTCACGCATGGTACAACGCCTGGCTGAAGAAAACCTCTTAGTATACGAAAAGTACAGCATTATTCGCCTTACCCCGCAGGGAGAAAAAATCGGGCGCTACCTTCTAGCCCGCCATAACATCTTGGAGGATTTTCTACGGCTACTTGGTTTGGAAGATGTTCTGGAAGACGCCGAAAAAATAGAGCACAATATCAGCGCTGCCGCCCTGGCAAGACTCGAAGACCTGCTGGCTTTCTTTCAGCAAAATACCTATTGTCAAACCCAGTGGGAAAGCTTCCGCGCCCAAGACAATAAAAAAAACAAGGAGCCGCATGGCTCCTAACTACTCCTCCATTCAGCCAGACGCACCGGACCTGGCCCGGAAAGAAGCAGCATCTTACTACACCCTATCACCTATTCTCAGTTCTGTGCCCGCTAACAGTCGTTTGATGTTAGCTTTATGTCGCCAAATAACCATAGTCCCTGCTGCCAAGGCAAACAAGATCTGGGGCCAACCCAGACCCACTAACCATGCCACAACGGGTGCCAGACCTGCGGCCAGGAGCGATCCCACAGAAGAGATCCTTGTTACGGCCACGGCCACTATCCAAATAACCATCAAAATTAGTGCCACCAGCGGTGAGATAGCCAGTAACACCCCAAAAGCAGTGGCCACCCCTTTACCACCCCGAAACCCTAAGAACAATGACCAGTTGTGCCCGCAAATGGCAGCCAAGCCCCCAAGGAGGCCTCCCCAAAC
>JAAYHG010000104.1 GCA_012735455.1 Bacillota bacterium | reverse complement strand
TAAACACCTTGGGTCGCCCTCCTCTTTGCTTTTTGCCGCGGAACGGCCAATTCAAAACCGCAGTTGGGACACTTAACCTTCTGGCAAAAGCGGTTCATGGGGCAGCCGGCGCAGGAACCACGGCCGTCTTCGCGGTCAAAACTGAAGCCGCAGAAACTACACTTTAGCTCCGCCATTAGCCCAGCACCCCCGTTGCCATAAGAATTGCGTTCAGAACAAAACCGGCGGCGAAGGCAAACGGAAAGATAAAGGTTACCATGCCGAAAGCAATTCCCCAACCACGCTCTTTGACCATCACGGAAAATTGGGCTATACACGGGACAAACAGTGTAAGAGTGGCAGCCGCCACAGTAAGCTGCCGTGGTGAAAGGGCCCCGCTGCTGGCCAGGTCATAAAGTCCGGCAGCACCGTAGTCACGCCGGAAAAAGCCGAAAAGGAAGGCTTCGCCCGCCTCAGGCGGGAGACCCAGATAACCCGCTATCACACCGGATCCCTGAATCAGAACATTGAAGAAGCCAGTTATATTGCCTAACCAGATAAGGACACTAGCCAATACAAAGAGCGGCACAATCTCGAGAAAATACCACTGCATCCGGGTGTAGGTCTTGGTAAGGACGTTGGTGAGCTGCGGCAGCCTAAGCGGCGGCACCTCCATGTAAAAGCTTGGGCCGTCCCCTGGCATAAGCTGTGCTGTAAGATAACCCACTAAGAGGAAGATGAGGAGAAGAAATCCCGCCCAGACCAAGAGAGCGCGGGGGTGAGAAGCTAAGAGGGAGAGGATGACCCCCAGCTGAGCGGAACAAGGAATGGCTAGGGCCAAAAGTAGTGTGGCAATGATCCTTTCGCGCCGTGTCTCCAAGGTACGACTCACTAACGTAGCCATGGTATCGCAGCCAAACCCCAAGGTTATGGGTATGACTGCCCTACCAGAGAGCCCTATTTCCTTGAAGACGCGATCCACTAGAAGAGCAAGCCGCGGCAGATAGCCGCTGTCTTCGATCACAGAAAAAACTAAGAAGAAGCTGCCGACAATGGGCAGGATGATGGCAACGGCATAGCGCAGGCCTAAGGTGATGATGCCGTATTCGTGGGCGATGAGATCTTGCAGTACCGGCCATGGGATTAAGGCTTCTGTCCAGCTGTTGACCCACGGGTTAATATAGGCCTCAAAAATGTTCCCTTCTAGGTAGTCTACCACGGTACCAGCACCAAATACCCCAACAACCTGATACAGTCCAAAATAAAGGACAAGCAGCAGCACTGGTATTCCCACCAGGGGCCGCATGGTGAGATCCCCGATGATCTCGCCCCAGGTGCGAACTCGACCGTTCTCGAGTCGCACTACTTCCTGTGCCAGGGTACGCGCCAGATCCTGCCTTCTCACAGCTAGAGTGTAGCTTACGGGTTCATCCAACCCAGCCTTCACCGCATCTACCTGAGCCTTTATACTCTGCCAGCGCGAGTCACCCTCCTGCCGCCGCACCAGCTCGCTGACCTCCTGGTCCTCTTGGAGAACAAGGAGGGCTACTGCACGCGGTGCCAAGCCATAACTTCCCCGCAGCAGGGCGGCAATTTCGTTGGCAGCTTTCTCTATCACCTCTGGATAGTCTGGTTTAAGCTGCATAAGCAGCAATCTCAGCCACCTTCTTTCTGAGCAGGTCAATGCCCTCGTTTAAGGTCGCTGCCACAGGCACCACCGGTACACCAAGACGAGCGGCTAAGAGATCCGTGTCAATACATATACCCAATCGACGCGCCTCGTCCATGACGTTGATGACCAGAATCAGCGGTTGGCCAGCCTCAATGAGTTGCAAGGTCAGAGGTAACATGCGTTCTAAGTTACGGCCATCCACCACATGCAGAACAACGCTGGGGTGTTCAGAAATAAGTAGGCGTCGCGCTACCCGCTCCTCCTCAGTGATGGGGAGCAAAGAATACATACCGGGGGTGTCTATCACTTCCATCTGCACGCCACCAAAACGCCCACGGCCCCGGGACACCTCCACTGTGGTACCTGGATAATTGGACACCACCACGTAAACACCCGTTAAGCGATTGAAGAGAACACTCTTACCTACATTAGGGTTGCCCACTAGGGCCACCTTTTTTAAAGGCCCCTGCTCTTCATGTTCTTTGGGGTTCTGCCTGACGCGCTTGGTAAGACGCCTCCACCAAGACTCATTCTGGCAGCAGTCCACTGCTCTAACCTCCCCGTGCTGATCGGTAATGTTTATGATGTATCTTTCTTGAGAAGACCGCGCATGGTTTGAGAACGATTCTCATTCTATCCCAATTATACTACTTTTTCCTCCTAACGGCAAGTAAAAAATCCCCGCATCTGCGGGGAATGGGAACGGTATTTTTAGTCGAGAACTCGAACAATGGTGGGCAAAAATCTGTGGCTCTGGCCGAGAGATTTGTTTTGCCACCGCAGTATGCCGTAAGCCCCAGCCAGAAAGGCTAAACCCAAGATAATACTTCCCGCTTGACCACTGGCCAGGCCCAGGATTGGGAAGAGCCAATTGCCCACAAAAGCACCGAGGAAAAAGGCAATCAGCGGCACCATGTAAGCGAGAAAGGCCGCCAACAGAACACTGCCATCACTTGCTGCTAATACTACAGTCTGGCCTTGAGTAGCCTGGGCCTCATTGAGGGCATCCACCACAATTTCTTTAGGTGATTCCAATAGTCCCAGGCTGGGGCGGTCTTCCTCCGGGCAACGGCCGCAATGATTACAGGCTGTGGTGCGGCAAACCTTCACCTTGGCCCGCTCTCCTACTACTCCCACTACTACGCCAACTTGCTGCATGCTTACACCCCATTTCGGCCATTAGCTATTAGCTGTTGATTGCTCTATATGCTAAGCACGAAAAGCTGAGTTTAGTGCTTGGCTGATGGTCTCTACTCCAAGTATACCTGGGCCGGGTATCTTTGGCAAGGTGTTAATCTGACGCTGCGGTACCAGTACCTGCCGAAAACCCAGGGCCTGGGCTTCCTTGAGCCGCTGCTTTAAGTGGCTGGAGCTCAGGATTTCCCCGGTTAGGCCAATCTCGCCCACAGCTGCACAGGATGGCGGTGGTGTCCGGCTCCAGAAACTGGATGCAATAGCCAGGGCTAAGCCCAGGTCCACGGCGGGATCATCTAGGCGCACGCCGCCGGCCACATTGACATAAACATCAGCTGCTGCCAGGGGGAGTCCGGCCCGTTTCTCCAGCACAGCCAGTATCATAAGGATGCGGCCCAACTCCACTCCTTGGGCTACTCGACGGGGTGGGCCACCACCGGCAGGGCTCACCAAGGCCTGTACCTCCACCAAGAGAGGCCGCGTACCTTCCATGGTGGAAACCACCATAGCTCCCGGTACCGGGCTGGCCCGATCACTTAGGAAAAGCTGAGAAGGATTGGCAACCTCCACCAAACCACTGTCTTCCATGGTGAAAACACCGATTTCGTTGGTAGAGCCAAAGCGGTTCTTGACCGCCCGAAGGATACGATAAGCATTCCTGCCCTCTCCCTCAAAATAGAGCACTGTATCCACCATGTGCTCCAGAAGGCGCGGTCCAGCCAAGGCCCCTTGTTTGGTAACATGGCCGATAACAAAAGTTGTAATGCCATCACTCTTAGCCAGCTTAAGAAGCGTACTGGTACACTCCCGCACCTGGGCTACGCTTCCCGGCGGGGAAGGACAGGCACTCTCAATCATGGTTTGGATTGAGTCTACCACCAAGAGGGAGGGAGAGAGGGCGCGCGCTGCTTCCTCTATCCGCCCCATGTCAGTTTCGGCCAGGAGAAAAAGTCTCTCCGCCAGGGCCCCCAAGCGCTCGGCACGAAGGCGAATCTGCCGGACAGACTCCTCCCCTGAAACGTAAAGGACACTACTCCCTTGCTCAGCGGCAACCCGTGCCGCTAAAGCTAAGACCAAAGTGGACTTACCGATGCCAGGGTCTCCTCCCACCAGCACCAAGGAGGCGGGGACAATCCCGCCTCCCAGGACGCGATCCAACTCCTGCGAGCCAGTTGAGCAACGCACGATCTCCTCGCTGCTGATGGCAGTTACCGGTTGTGGCAACGCCGCCGTTCTTGTCACCGCGGCTGCTGGCTCTGAGGCTGAGGAGACAACCTCCACAAAACTATTCCACACCCCACACTCAGGACAGCGGCCAAGCCACTTGGGGGCAATGTAGCCGCATTCCTGGCAGGAGTATGTCGTCTTTGTCCGTGCCAAAGTCTCCTCTCCTTCATTTGTTACTGCGTAACTTCTGCGCCATTGGCCGGTCGAAAGACGATCTTCCCATCCTCAACATCTACAACTACTACATCTCCCGCACGGAACCGCCCGGCCAACATCTCTTCCGACAGGGGGTTCTCCAAGAGGCGTTGAATAGCACGCCGCAGCGGCCGGGCCCCAAAGGCAGGGTCAAAGCCCTCTTTAGATAGGACCTCCTTAGCCGCGGCAGTCACTTCGAGTCTTAGCCCGTGTTCCGCCAGACGCGCAGCCACTTCTTGGAGCATAATTTCCACAATGGCCTGTACATGCTCCTGGGATAGTGCGTGGAAAACAATAATCTCGTCAATCCGGTTTAGGAACTCCGGCCGGAAGGTGCGCTTCAGATCGTCCAGTACCCGGTTTTTCATATCTGTGTACGCGTCCTCAGCAGTGCCGGTACGGAAACCCACCGTGGGTTCACTCCGCAGCAGGTTCGCACCCACGTTAGAGGTCATAATTACAACGGTGTTGCGAAAATCCACGGTGCGTCCCTTGCCGTCGGTGAGACGGCCGTCTTCAAGTACCTGCAGGAGAACATTGAACACTTCGGGGTGGGCCTTCTCAATCTCGTCGAACAGTACCACTGAGTAGGGACGACGGCGCACGGCCTCGGTGAGCTGGCCTGCCTCATCGTAGCCCACATAACCAGGTGGCGCACCGATAAGGCGCGACACAGTATGGCGCTCCATGTACTCGGACATATCCAAACGGATCATGGCATCCTCTTCACCAAACATGGCCTCGGCCAAGGCACGCGCCAGCTCTGTCTTGCCCACCCCTGTGGGTCCTAAGAAAATGAAGGAACCAATAGGGCGTTTCGGGTCCTTAAGCCCGGCGCGGGCCCGGCGCACTGCCCGGGCTACGGCCTGCACTGCCTCATCTTGGCCAATAACGCGTTCATGCAGCGTCTCCTCCAGCTTCAGCAGGCGTTCGGATTCTTCTTCCGCCAAACGCTGGACCGGAATGCTGGTCCAGTCCGCCACTACCGCCGCAATATCATCTGCACCCACAGTGGCTGTCTGCTTATCCTGACTTTCCTTCCACTGATTCTTGCTCTCTTCCAGCTTGGCCTTGAGCTCTTTTTCTTTATCCCTCAGACGGGCGGCTTTCTCAAACTCCTGAGCAGCCACCGCCGCATCCTTTTCCTTGCGCGTCTCCTCTAACTCATCCTCCAACTGCTTTAGATCAGGCGGGGCTGCAAACGTAGCTAAGCGCACCCGCGAGCCGGCCTCATCGATCAGGTCAATGGCCTTGTCGGGTAGAAAGCGGTCGGTGATGTAGCGGTCGGAGAATTTCACCGCCGCTTCCAGGGCTTCATCAGTGTACTTAACCCGATGGTGGGCCTCAAAGCGGTCCCGCAGACCCTTTAGAATCTCTAACGCCTCTTCGCGGGTTGGTTCGCCCACAATTATGGGCTGGAAACGACGCTCTAGAGCCGCATCTTTTTCGATATGCTTGCGGTACTCGTCCAAGGTGGTAGCACCCAGGCATTGCAGCTCACCACGCGCCAAGGCCGGTTTCAATATGTTACTGGCGTCAATGGCGCCTTCTGCCGCCCCAGCGCCCACCACTGTGTGCAACTCATCGATAAAGAGAATGACGTTACCACTTTGGCGCACCTCGTCCACCACGCGCTTTAGGCGCTCCTCGAACTCACCCCGATACTTGGTACCGGCCACCACACCAGCCAGATCCAAGGTTACCACGCGTTTGTCCTTTAAGGTTTCCGGCTCCTTACCTTCAATTATATGTTGAGCCAAGCCCTCAGCGATGGCGGTTTTCCCCACGCCTGGCTCACCAATCAGCACCGGATTGTTTTTCGTCCGCCGCGAGAGAATCTGAATCACCCGTTCAATCTCTTTTTGGCGACCGATAACAGGGTCCAACTTGCCCTCGCGGGCCAAAACAGTGAGATCCCGTCCTAGAGAATCCAGGGTAGGTGTGTTGCTGCGGCCTTGTGCTTTTTTTCTCTTAACATCCTGCGGCTGAGGTGTGGCTCCTAGAAGCTTTAGAACTTCAGCGCGCACCTTGTCTAGATCCGCACCCAGGTTCTCCAGAACCCTTGCTGCTACACCCTCACCTTCTCGGATCAGGCCCAAGAGCAGTTGTTCGGTACCGATGTAGTTTACTCCCATGGCCCGCCCCTCTTCCATGGCCAACTCAATCACACGTTTGGCTCGAGGGGTGAGACCCACCTCGCCCTCGAGGGGTGCTCCTGTGCCAGGACCGATGATCTTTTCCACCTCAGAGCGCACCTTGTCCAGTTTAATATCCAGGTTGGCCAAGGCCTGAGCTGCTATGCCTGTCCCTTCATGGATCAATCCCAGTAGCAGGTGTTCGGTCCCCACATAAGGGTAATTCAGACGCCGCGCTTCTTCCTGGGCCAAAATGATTACCTGTTGAGCTCGTTTCGTAAACCGTGCAAACATCTTACCACCTCCATGTTCCTTTTCGTTGCACTACCTAACTTTTCCCGTAAGCTCTTCCCGCACTATTGCTGCCCGACGCTCATCCCGCTCCGCGGCTGGAAGCTCTTTTCCAGCCACCCGCTGTATGTAGCCAGAGCGGGTAAGAACGAGAAGCCGGTTGAGGTCCGTCAGCTTAACCTGCGGCAGGAGATTTAGATTCACACCCAAGCGCACATCAGAGAGTAGTTTCATAGCCTCATCGCCACTCAAGATGCGGGCGTGGGTCAGGGTTCCGTAAGCACGCCACACCATATCCACTAGCCTGTTCCCCAGCTCGTGGTAAAGGCGCTCTCTGGCCGCTCGTTCCTGTTGAATAACCTGGTTAACCAAACCAAGCAGGGTAGTGATCAGGTCCTCCTCGGCATGGTTGAGAGTCAGTTGATTGGATATTTGAAAATAGTTTCCTAAGGCCTGGGTCCCCTCACCGTAGAGCCCCCGGACTACAGCTCCCAACTGGGCCAGGGTGGTAAAGACCTGACCGGCCTGGTTGAGGAGAACCAGCGCCGGAAGATGAAGCATAATTGAGGCCCTGAGCCCGGTTCCCACGTTGGTGGGACAAGAGGTTAAGAAACCAACACCTTTATCAAAGGCATAATCCAGATGCTGCTCAAGGGAGTCGTCCAACCTGTTTGCCAATTGCCAGGCTGCCAGGAGACTCAAACCAGGGAGTAAGATCTGGATCCGCAGGTGGTCTTCCTCGTTTATCATGATGCTCACGGCCTGATCATCACGAAGAATCACCCCGCGCCCTTCCGCTTCCCTTACGTGTTCAGGGCTCACCAGGTGTTTCTCAATAAGGACCTGGCGTTCAAGGGGAGAAAGCCGACTCAGCTCTAGGATGTGAAAGCGCTTGGCCTCCGGAAGATGTTTGGCCGCTGCTTCCACCTGCGAGAGAACCTCGTGCAGCGCTTCTTTCCCAGCTGCGGGCGGGAAGGGTAGAGCATCCAGGTTACGCGCTAGGCGAATGCGGCTGGAGATTACTGTGTCAGCTTCGGGGCCCTGCTCCAACCAAGCCGCGTCTACCTGGGTAAAGAACTTCTCCTTATCCACTCATCTCACCCCCGCCCAGTTTCTGCTCTAAGGCCTTAATTTCATCCCGCAACTTTGCTGCCAGCTCAAACTCTTCCTTGGCCACGGCCTCTTGCAGCTGCCGCCGTAAGCTCTTGAGGTCATACCGAAGCCGCAGTTTCCCTTCTGCCCGGCGTGGTATCTTACCTGTATGCTTGACTCCACCCTGAAGGCGTTGAATGAGAGGCTGGAGCTGGTCTCTGAATATCTCATAACACTGGGCACAACCCAAGCGGCCACGCTCACGGAAATTAGCATAGGTTAGACCGCATTGGGAGCAACGCAAGGTGGAAGCCTTTACGGCTTGTGCCTGCATGCCAGGTGCACCCTGGCCCAATAGACTGGAAAAGAGATTGCCTAAGGACCAATCCGGAAATGTCAGATTACCCGCACCTGCAAAAAGGATATTTAGACTACCTTGCTCTCGGGCACAATCCTCACACAGGTGAGCCTCACTGGTCACTCCGTTCAAGGTGCGGCGTACAAACACCGTAGCCGGACGTTTCTTACACTTTTCGCAGAGCATTACATCACCTCCAAGCAAACCCCTCATAGGTTGGCGATAACAAGGCGCAGCAGCCGCGCCCGGATCTCACCAGCCAAGGGCTCCTCTAACCCCAGCGCATCGGCTGAAAGAACCAGTTCTAAGAGACGCAACCCCTCTTCACCAAGCAGGCCAGTTTGGTTCAGGTGTTCCGTCAGGCTCAGCGCGGCTCGTTCGGAAAGGTGGGAACCGAGTTGCGCCGCTAAATAAGCCCGATAATCGCAGTCTTCCAGCCTAATTATGCGAATGTACCCACCTGCCCCACGCCTACTCTCCACACGAAAACCTCGTTCAGGAACAAAGCGCGTGGTGAGAACGTAGGTCACCTGGGACGGAGCGCACGAAAATTGGTGCGCCAATTCGCTGCGCCGCAGCTCAATTACGCCATCCTCCACTTCCTCAAGCAAACCCTTTAGCCAATGCTCCATCTCGTCAGCTAAGGACCACATTGCAATCACCTGTTTGACTATCTTTGACCTTTGTCATCCTCATTATACTCCAGTTGTATCCAGATGTGAAGAGGGAATGTCAAACTTTTTTACCTTCTTTTTTCCCTGCTAGTCTCGGCATGGGTTGAGTGGGTTATACAAAAGAGCCGACCCCACCCCTAAGGTGGCGTCGGCTCGCTACGTTCGCCTAAGAGCCTCGACTTAGACGCTTAATGGACAAAGGCAAAATACAAAACAAAGAGGAAAGAAAGCAGGTACATCATCCAATGCACTCGGCTGCCACGGCCGCTGAAGAACATGATCGCTGTGTAGGCAATGAAGCCCAATGCCAGCCCAACAGAGATGTTATAGGTTAAGGGCATGAGAACAACGGTAAGAAAAGCGGGGAAAGCCTCAATAAAGTCACCGAACTTGATCTCTGCCAAACTAGCTGCCATGAAAACACCTACAATGATCAGCGCAGGCGCAGTAGCCGCACCTGGAACAGCCAGGGCAATGGGAGAAAAGATAATGCTGAGAACAAATAGTACGGCTACCACAACAGCGGTAAGCCCAGTGCGCCCACCTACGCTTACACCAGCTGCGCTCTCTACATAAGTCGTGGTGTTACTAGTACCCAGGAGCGATCCCACAACTGTACCCAGCGAATCGGCAAAGAGAGCCTTGTTGCCCCGCTTCAGGTTTCCGTGCTCGTCGATCATTCCAGTCCGGCTGGCTACACCTACAAAGGTGCCGATGGTATCAAAGAGATCGGAAAAAAAGAGCGAGAAAATAGCAGGGAATAGGCCCCACTTAAGGGCCCCTAGGATATCTAGCCGGAAC
>JAAYHG010000103.1 GCA_012735455.1 Bacillota bacterium | reverse complement strand
TGGGAACCTTTAATACCAAAGCCAGGGAAGAGGCCAGATTTGTACCCGCTGTGAACACAGGTAGGTACGATCCTGCTTCCGGGGTTGGTTGTGCACTGAATCCCACTGCCAGTATAGGTTGGTCAAGACACGGCTGCAGTCTTGTAAGCAGTTCGGGGAGGTTATTCCAATGTTGGAAGAGTGCTGTTTGTTGCCTGAGACCAATGTCCCCCGGTTTCACCTCAAGCAGTAATCGCAGATCCGCCTTGATAAATCCGTTTTCGTCCATTGCTGCTAGGGATGTGGTGTAACAACTGGTATCAAAACCCAAGACTAATCCTCGCACTAGTGAGGACCTTCCTTTGCCGTATTGGCCCGGGCAACAGCGCTCAGAATACCATTAACAAAGCGGCTGGCCTCTTCACCGGAATATTTTTTTGCCAGTTCTATCGCCTCATTGATTGACACAGCCACGGGAATATCAGAGCGGTACAAGATTTCATAGCAGGCCATGCGCAGAATCAAGCGGTCCATGGTTGCCATACGCTCCACGGTCCAGTCTCCACTGAAACACTGCAGGAGGAGATCCAATTCGTCACGGCGATCAACAACGCCATTGGTTACCTCGCGGGCAAAAAGAGTATCAGTCACAGACAGTTTATCCTCTAACAAAACGGTACGCAGTGCCGTCTCGGCCTTAGCACCCCCGAGCGCGATCTGAAACAGTGTTTTGAGTACGGCCTCGCGCGCTTGCCGCCGACCCAACAAAAATCGCTCCTTCCTACTAGCGTGGTGGAAAGAAGTGCCGCCAAAGACTTTCTAGTCCCTGATCCTCATCTAGGCGCTTCCCTAGCCAGAATCCTACCCCTAGACAAAGAACAAGAAAAACTGCGGCTAAAAAACCCCGGGTCAAGACAAGCCAACCCAAAAACAAGCCCAGGAGGCTTCCCAGTGTTTTGCCGCCGTGGCGGGCCATAAAGTGACGCAGAGTATCCACCTTGGGCTCACCTCGTTTTCCCTCGCGGTTAACGCACCTTGAGGCGCTGATCGGTGCTACCGATATCTTTGATAGCTATGTTTATCTCAGCGGCACTAATCCCTACTATGGATTCTAATCGCTCCCGCACCATTTCTTGAATGCGGGATGCGAGATCGGGGACATTGTGATCACTACCGACCCAGGCCTTAACGAGAACCACTACGCCTTGACTCTTGGCCTCCACCCGTGAACGTACTTCGCGAACTCCATCAATTTGACCTGCTGCTCGTTGCACTAAATTCTCAATGGCTGAGAGAGCGATGTTTATCTCGCCTAAGTCGGAACGTTGGACCAAAGTCTGGCCCCGTCGTTGTCCCCTGGTCAGGGAGAGATAGCCAAGCCGAACTCCCACTACGAGAAGAAGCAACGCCGCTACTACCGCATACCAGTTTCCGTAAAGGTACAGTTGGGCAAAGGTTGTCCCTCTTTCAAGCAAAGGAAAGAGCCGTCCCGCTGAAAGCCCCAGCAAGACAGCAACAACGATCAGCAAAATACTTGCTAAGAAGACGAGTAAACGGTCGCTTGTAGCCACAGTATCACTTCCTTTGCTACTTAACCCGTACTTCTTCTTCCTTATCTTCACCCGCAATCTTGACGCCCTGCACATGGATATTCACTTCGAGCACGTCAAGCCCCGTCATGCTTTCCAGGGCCTTCTTTACGTTTTCCTGTACTCGCCAGGCTATCTCCGGAATCTTGACACCGTACTCAACAATAATAAACAAGTCAATGGCTGCTTGGCGTTCGCCAACTTCCACTTTAATACCACGGGTTAGATTCTTGCGGCCTAACATCTCCGCAATACCACCCGCTAATCCACCGCTCATACCAGCTACGCCAGGGACTTCTGTGGCTGCCAGGCCGGCTATAATGGCAACTACCTCATCAGCGATGCGGATGCTGCCGATGGTGTTTTCTGAATCAACAATTTGGATGTCCTTTGGTAGCTTATCCATTAGTATCCCTCCCCTCTTTTTCCTATCCATTATAACAAAACCTTTAGCCTGTGACAATGTAACTAAACCTTGGTATCTATGATGATCTTTTCTGGTGGGAGACCTGTAGCTGTGGTAATGATGTCGCCAATCCACGCTGCTTCTACAGCGGTAATCTCGGGTACCTTTACCAAGACATGTACCGCATCACCGTGCAGGTAAACCAAAGCATCAGAGAAATTCTTAGCTTTGATCAGTCCTTCTAATTCTGCTTCTTTGGCCATATTCTCACTGAGCGTTAGTAAACGGGTGTGCGCTTCGGTGCGATTGGCAGAATCTGAATTCGGGCTATGAATTATCTCACGCAGGGTGTCCATCTCTTGGCTCCGCAACCGGTCGCGTTCTAAGCGCTGTTCAACGTAAAAATCTGTATCACCGCTCGGAACAGGGTCTTCAGGCGATCCGGACTCGTTATCTAGTTTCGGCGAGGTCGATTCATCGCCTTGAGGTACGTTAAAGTCATCTGTAAGCTTATCATCCTCTGCAGGAGGAGTTGCTTGTTGACTGCGGAGATAAAACGCAGCCACCAGAAGAACTAAGAGGCAAATGAGAAGCCAAACCAATAGACTGCGATCGCGCCACCGCATGGACTCACTTCCCCCCTTCTTTTTCTAAGACCATCACCTTATGGGCCGGTAAGTCAAGCAAAACCTGTACTGCTTGTGAAAGACGCTCTTTAATCGTTGGATCACTAGCCCCCTCTGCCACCACTAGAACACCCCGGACAGCTGGCAGGGTTTCCCCTGAAACTATGGGTTTTTCGCTTCCCCCTTCCCGAGCCATGACCACCTGAGCTTCAGTGCGCAGCTCTTGTACCGAACGTGTTAGACCGCTTGCCTCTCGCTCCTGACTGTTACGCGTCTCTTCTTGCGAGTTGGTGGCGTAGCTGACAGTCCTCTCCGCCTCCAGGCTCACCTGGACCACCACTTCCCCTACACCTTTAATCGAGCTCAACGTAGTCCCTAGCTGTTGCTCTAGAGCCACCTGATACCCAGTCCCGGCCACAGGCACCGCGATACCGGGTAGAGGTGCTACAGAACCACCAGAACCACTAGTGCCACGGTCTGTTGCTTGGGACATGGAGTCCGGACCTGGTTTCTTAACAAACTGCCCTGCCACCAGAAGAAGCACCCCGAGGCTGGCCAAGAGGCCAAGCTTGACCAATGTATTGCGATCAATATTCAGCCAGCGGAGTCTCTTGTCTCTAGGGTTGAAACAATCCATCCTCTCTTCATCCTCCTTGATGAACTTTCTGGACTCGAACCTTCTCCCTGGAGAGCCCATAGAAATCAGCTAAGAGATCAGCTAATTCCTCAATTGATCGATTAGATCCGTTCTCCATGGAAGCGAGTTCCACGCTTAGTGAACGTATTTGCCCAAAGGTTGGCTCGCTGGGAGCTTCCTCTATTTCCACCTCCACTTCAACTATTTCGCCCTGGCCGCTCAGCTTAATCAAGGATTCAACCTGTCGCGCCAAGCTTTGACGGTATTTTTCTAACACTTCACTGTGTTGTCTCGCCGCGAGTTCCTCGCCTGCGCGCAAAACCTCTTGTGTTTCGGCCCAGCTAAATACCGGTAGTTCCATCCTTGGTTCCGTACTCAAAAAGTTCAGTAAGAGTGCCATAGGCCCAAGGATGGTAGCGAGGATAAACAGACCCACCGCCACTTGAACGAAGCGCTTCATATTGTTTGAAGGCAGGAGTAATTCTAGAAAACCGGCGAACATAACCAAGAGCAGGATGTTCCGCACCCACTCTCGCAGCACATGCAAATTGGCTCACCTACCTAGCCAGGGTAGCCAGGTTCCCTACCCCGAGAATCACCGTTAAAGCCAGGAAAAAGAGAAGGGCCACTGCTCCTACGGTGGCGAAGACAAAGGCCAAGCTGTTGCCTAGATTACCTAAACACTTGGCCATTCTGGCATCACCTATAGGTTCGGCCAAGGCAGCTGCCAGCTTATAAATGAAGATCAAGGCTAAGATCTTAAGTAGTGGGAAGGCACACATGAGTAAGATAAGAAATATCCCAACTGCGTTTACTGCTGTGCGCAACAAAGCAGTATAACCCACTACTGCCTCCAAGGCATCGGCGAATAGCTTCCCTACAACTGGCACAAAAGAACCTGCCAAGAACTTGGCACTCCTTATTGTGATACCATCGGCCACATGGGACGTTGCACCCTGAACTGCACTGAAGCCAACAAAGATGCATAAAGCCAGACCTAGGAGGGAAGTACAGATTCCCTGCAGCAGAGAAGCCAAACGCCCCACGTTCATCTCAGGAACAAGGTAAGTCACCAAGTGCAAAACAGTAGCCAGGTAAAGTAGAGGAAAAATGAAATCCTGGGTTATAGTGCCAACAACAGCAATGGTCATCATAAGCAATGGGTGAAAAACAGCTGCCGTGGTCATAGCACCCGTGGCGGCCAACAGGGTAAAAAGCACTGGAAGTAGAGCCTGCATGAAAGAGACCATATTGGTTATTGCCGTGCGTCCTGTTCCTAAAGCAAGGTTAAGACTCTGGATAGCGAAACCCATTATCGCAATGAATACGAGGGTTTCCGCTATTCGCGCTGCACCAGTAAAGCTGAAACTTCTCTCTAAGGTTGCCAGAAGAGCAACCAATACCACCAATAGAAGAAGCTGGCCCAAGAGGCGCGAACCTGCAACCACCTCGCGAAAGAAGTAACTGAATACGGCGCCGAGAAACCCTCGCCAGTCTATGCCCTCAGCTCCACGTGCTGCCTCCAAGAGGGCATGGGCATCCAGATTGGGAAGAAGCTCACCTAAGTCCTCTCGCAACACTCGCGTTGCCTCTTCCAAGTAGGAAAGGTCTATCTCCTCTGTTGGCACTGCCAATGCTAAGCCGGGCACCAGGAGTACGCAAAGCAGCAGCAGGACTGTTAGCCGTATTCTCACACGTTTCACCTCAAGGAAGTAGTTTTAATGTCAGCTCAAAAACAACCGTCAGGATGGGAACCGCCAGTAAGAGAATTAAGGCCTTTCCGGCTAGTTCCACCGTGCTGGCCAATGCCTCCTGCCGAGCGTCATGACATACCTGTGCTCCAAATTCGGTAATGTAAGCTATAGCGATGATCTTGAGTAGAAGGGCGAAGTACTGACGATCAACCCCGGTACGCTCTGCTAACCCTTCAAACACACTAATGACACCCGCTAGCCTTGTCATCGCAAACATGAGAATCATGGTCCCGGTTGCTAGGCCAAGAAGAAGGGCTAGTTCAGGTTTCTCGCGATTCAGTAATACCGCCAAGAGGGCAGTGATCGTTGCGATACCAATGACAGAAAGAATCTCCACTCTGTCACCACCCTAAATGGAAAACAGTCCTTACTGTGGCGAAGAGCTGCGAGATGTAGGGAATAATCATCAATAGTACGATCACTACCCCGACGATATTAAGAAGGTGTGCCTGCTCTTGGCGTCCGGATTGGGTAAGGACCATATTTAAGACTGAGATGAGGATACCAATACCTGCAATTTGAAAAATCAGTTCTGTGTTCATCTGTCTACCCTCCTCCATGTAGTAGCTAGAAGATTCAAGTCGCTAAATGAGAAGTAAGACAACCACCAATCCAGCCAGCACACCGGAATAGCGCCATAGTTTTTGATTATTGACCGCATCGGCCTCGGCCAGATTTTGCCGCAATCTGAGGTGTTCTAAAGCTATTTTGAGGTGGCGCAGCTGATCTTTACGATCCGACAAACCCAAAATAGGTGACAGCATTGTTAAGGGCTTTATGTCATCGGGCTCCAAGGGGGTATACTTCAGAAGGGTTCTCACTCCCTCTTCCCAAGAAATACACAAGGTCTTACCGGCCTCCATACCAGAAAGGACCTCATGTACAAAAGAGTTGATACTTGGTTCCAACGAGTGCCCCGCTCTTTCCAAAGCCTGAGGGAAAGGTGTTAGAGCAAAGTCGATTTCAGTAATAAGGAACTGCAGGAGACTCTGGAGTGACATAAGCAATGCTACGCGATCGCCGAAGTTACGTGCGATGAGGTAGCCAGTGCTCCCTGTGGCGAAGACCAATAGTAGGGCACCTCCTAGTTTCAGGACCATCCGGTATCTCCTTTCCCTTTTTGTTTCTTAGATCGGCAACCGGCGTAAGCTGTACGCCATCAAACACCGCCTCCAGCGTTCCGGGGCCACGGGCTGTACCCAAGCAGACAATTCGAGAGAAGAGATGCCTCCCAATGAGTTCGCGTAAGAATGGCCTTTCCTTTAGATCGTGAAGGCCTGCCCCGTGAGCAGTAGCAATGATGCGCACACCACTTACCAATGCTTCTTCCAGGGCAACTATGTCTGCACGAGATCCAACCTCATCTGTAGCAATAACCTGTGGCGACATTGAGCGCAGGAGCAACACAATTCCTTCCGCTTTGCCCGCTCCATCCAAAACATCTGTCCGTGGACCTACATTATTTTGCGGCACCCCTTGGTAGCAGGCGGCTATTTCCGACCGTTCATCAACAACCCCCACTTTATGACCTGCAAGACCCAGGGAAGGTACCCCAGAACTTACCTGCCTGATCAAATCCCTAAGCAGCGTTGTTTTACCGCAGCCAGGTGCTGAGACAATAAGGGTGCTCAGAAAGGCCCCTTCTGTAACGAGATAAGGTAAAACGGCGTCAGCTGCCCCCACAACCTGACGTGCCAGTCTAATGTTTAACGAACCGATGTGTTTGAGGGTTCTTATATGTTCTCCTTCTAGAATAGCCCGGCCGACTATCCCCACCCGGTGTCCCCCAGCTAGAGTAATGAACCCTTGTCGCAACTCTTCTTCCCGAGCATAAAAAGATGACTGAGTAAGAAGGTGCAGAGTCTCCTCCAAAACGTTTC
>JAAYHG010000102.1 GCA_012735455.1 Bacillota bacterium | reverse complement strand
ACTGCAACCTCCGCGCTCATTTCCCAGATGACGCCAGCCAGAGTCTTAACGCTGACCTGTTGACCACAGGCCAAGTACTCCAACGCAGCTACCTTCCCGCCCATGGTCAGAACGCTCTGATCGACTACGTAAGACTCATGACGATGTCCACTTAAATCACGCAGGGCTACCTTTCTGGCCATCAGATCAATCTCTTCAATCTCGCCAGTTATAATGCGCAAAGGCTCAGACAAAACCTCTATGAAGGGCACAACCTCGCCTTGTGTTACCAAATAGCGGATGTTATCGCCAACCTGAAGATTCTCGCCCAGGGTAAGAGCCCCTTCTCTCAGCACTACCACGTCTCTGACAGCCTCGCCCCCGGAGCCAGTTACCAGCTTAAGGGCAATGGCACTACCACCGGGCCCTGTTAGCTCCCAAAGGGTGGCGCGCACCGGTCGCCCTGCCAGCTCCTCCGTTTCCTCCATCCGGGCCGTAAGAGTAGCCAGCCCCCAGGTAGCCCTCCCTGGGCCCGCAGGGAGAAGCTGCTGCAGCCTGTCTAAGAGGTAAGCCAATTCCCCACGGCTAAGGGCGCCCTTAGGGTCAAGACGTTCTGCCTGAGCGGCGGCGGTGGCACCTGGCCGTCCAGAGATAAGGCCCAGGGCCAGGGCCTGCTCAACCAGGGGTCTTAACTCTGGGTCCAACTCAGCGGCATCAGGAAAGGTAGCAGCCAGACCAGCATGCGCTGCAGCCGGGGACAGGGGCGGGGTCGCTAGGGAACGCACCGCCCAAGCCGCCACCTCTTCACGGGAGACAGGGTCAGTCCACAATGCCTGGTCGTGGGCGGAACTGCCGCTGCTTAAGGAATCAGCACTACCCGTTAGGCCTTTCTGGGCAGCCAGGGTGATGTAGCCTTGGGCCCAGGATGCGGCTCGAGCCGCGCTGCCAGCGCCTACCTGTTGGCTACTTGCCCCTACCGCCTGCTGCTCCAGACCAAGGAGGCGAACCAGAGCCACCAGCGCTTCTTGGCGGGTTACTGGATCAGCAGGCCTAAAAAGCCCGCTGCCATCTCCCCGCAGTATCCCTTGAGCCGCTAATCGCAAGATGGCGGCCCCTTCCTCCCCTGTCGGTAGGTCACGGAAGAATAGGGTTTGCCGAAAGCTCGCGGCCCGCTCCTGGCCTGTAAGAAAAACGCCAAAGGTGCCTGCCCGGGGCAGGGCACGGGCTGCCACGGACCACTGCACCACTGTAGCGGTGAGGAGGAACAGCGCCAGGGTTTTTCTTAGCCACGGCCCTAATCTTGACTCAAGGCTCAGGCTCTGTATCATGTTGTGCAGCATTCAGGTGCCTCCTTACTCGCCCCGATACAGGACAATGTAGTAGCCGGGTTCCCTAATGACCGCTTCACGCGTCCAAGGGTTGAAGTAGGTACCGGTGGCTTTGAATGTGTCGTGCTCAGGAATGTAGCGATACAAAGCTGCATCCCGGGCATAAATACCGGGCTCAGGAGCCACGAAAAGGCTCAGGTCGCCCTGGAACCAAGACAACAAATCCTGGCTGGCACCGGTGAGAAGGCGTGCCTCCACCTGGTAAAGGGGCGTCGCCTGCTTAAAGCCCGGCGGCACAGTACGCAGCATGGCCTGTGCTTCGGCACCCTGGGCCTCGCCCACTGTGATGAGTACCGCAGCCTGCGCTGCTTCTTTACGGCTGAGCTTCCTTACACTGGTACTCTCCAGGGACCAGACAGGAAAACTCAGGCTAAAACGTGCTGTGTCTAGGCGGATGCTGGTTCGTTCATCCACATCCAGGGCAGGGATCTGTATGGTAAAGCGACACTCCCCAGCGTACTCCGGCTTATCAAGATCAATGGTACGACGCGCACGACCCAGGGTACCTGAGGCTACAGTAACCACTACGCCGCCACTGCCCCTGGTTACCTTAACCTCAGGAAGATCTGGAGTATCTTGAGGCTCGCTCTCGTCTTTATCCCTGGTACGGGCGGAAGCAGTCAAGGCCTGACCGGACACACCTTGGTCATTAACTGCCCGTACAGAAAAGTAGTAACGCGTGTCGGGCTCCAAGTCTTCTACATAGAAACAGCGCTCTTCTGGGT
>JAAYHG010000101.1 GCA_012735455.1 Bacillota bacterium | reverse complement strand
GACGGGGGCTTGTGTCCGTTGCCGACCCTGTTCCATTGTCTCCGGATGGGGAGGGGCAGGTGCCTTTAGCGATGGCAAGCTCACCCTTACCACCGATTTCGGCGGTTGGCTGGACGAGTATATAGAGCGCAGCCAGGTGATGAGTCTGATCAAGTATGTGGACGAGGTCTATCTGCGCTTTGGGGCACCGGATAAGGTTTTCGGTGCCGATGATGAACAGGTGAAAGAAATCCAGCGTCTGGCTGCCAAGGCGGACCTAAGCCTGATTCCAGCTCGGATTCGACACCTGGGGACGGAAAAGTGTTTTACCATCCTGCGCGATATGCGCAACTACCTGGGGCAACGGGTGGAAATCCGCTCGCGTACTGCTGTGCGCTCGCTTATTGTCCAGGATGGGCAAATCCGTGGGGTAGAGACAGAAAAGGGGGAGGCTTTACGTGCCCGCTACGTGATTGTGGCCCCTGGGCGGGACGGGGCCGAGTGGTTTGCCGAAGAGGCAACGCGGCTTGGACTTAAGACAAAGATAAATCCTGTAGATATTGGCGTCCGTGTGGAGGTTCCTGCTGTAGTCCTGGAACACCTTACAGATGCCATCTATGAATCCAAGTTTGTCTTTTTCTCTAAGGCCTTTGACGACCGCGTGCGTACCTTTTGCATGAATCCGCACGGGGAAGTGGTCATTGAGAACAACAGCGGCCTCTTTACGGTGAACGGCCACTCTTACGCCGAGAAAAAAACGGAGAACACTAACTTTGCCCTCTTAGTCTCCAAGACCTTTACCCAACCCTTTCGCGAACCCATCTCCTACGGTAAGCGTATTGCCAGCTTAGCCAATCTCTTGGGCGATGGTGTGTTGGTGCAGCGCCTGGGCGATTTCCTTTCGGGTAGGCGTACCACCTATGAACGCCTCCGACGGGGCATGGTGGAACCATCCCTCAAGGCTGCTACCCCCGGAGACTTAAGCCTGGTCTTGCCATATCGCCATCTGGTGAGTATCATTGAAATGTTGAAGGCGTTGGACGTGGTAGCTCCCGGAGTATACTCCCGTCATACCCTGCTTTATGGTGTGGAGGTGAAGTTCTACTCTTCACGTCCCCAACTGTCAAGTAGTTTGGAGACGGGCATCAGAAACTTGTTTGCTGCCGGAGACGGGGCTGGCATTACCCGCGGTCTAGCCCAGGCCTCGGCCTGTGGTGTTGTTTGTGCCAGTGCCATTGAGGCCCGGGAGACGAGTGCCTAGCAGTTTGGAATGGAGGTGGACGTATGTCTTGTACTGTCATAATAGGTGCCCAATGGGGTGACGAAGGAAAAGGGAAGGTGACCGACTTCCTTGCCGAGCGCGCCGATGTGGTGGCACGTTACCAGGGTGGCAACAATGCCGGGCACACCGTTATCGTGGGCGAGCAGGGGTTTAAGTTGCACCTTGTACCCTCGGGGATTCTTTATCCGGACAAACTTTGCGTCCTAGGTAACGGCATGGTCATTGACCCAGAGGCCCTAGTGAACGAGATAGAAGGCCTGGAAGAGAAAGGCGTAAGTACAGCAGGTCTTCGTATCTCAGACCGGGCGCACCTTATCCTCCCATATCACAAACGTCTGGACGAACTGCAGGAAGCCAGCCGCGGGGCAGGCAAAATCGGTACCACGGGACGCGGTATCGGTCCAGCCTACAACGATAAGTCAGCACGTATGGGGATGCGCATGGCGGATCTGCTGGATCCCTCAGAGTTTCATGAGAAGCTGACTGCCAATGTAAAGGCAAAGAACGCATACCTTAAACAGACCTTTGGCGCCGAGGGTTTTGATGCCGCAGCGATGGAGGAGATAATCCTGGCTTTGGCAGAGAGATTCCGCGACCGCATCACAGATACAGGCGTGCTGCTGAGCGAAACCATCGCGGCAGGCAAGAAGGTCCTCTTTGAGGGTGCACAGGGTACCCTGCTGGATATTGACCACGGTACTTATCCCTTTGTAACTTCCTCCAACACCACTGCAGGGGGGGCCTGTACCGGCACAGGTGTTGGCCCCACGGCTATTGATAGAGTAATTGGTGTGGTAAAAGCCTATACAACCCGAGTGGGAGCGGGGCCCTTTCCTACCGAACTTAATGATGCAGTGGGTGAACGCCTGCGCCAGCGTGGTGCTGAGTTTGGTACCACCACCGGGCGCCCGCGCCGCTGTGGGTGGCTGGATACCGTAGTTCTGCGCTATGCTGCCCGGGTGAATGGACTTACAGGGATCGCCATCACTAAGTTAGATGTCCTTGACGGCCTTGACACCATCAAGATTTGTACTGGTTACCGGATCAATGGTAAAGTTACCACTGATTTCCCCGCCAGCCGAAAGGCTGTTGAAACTGCTGAACCAGTATACGAGGAGTTGCCTGGTTGGAATGAGTCCACCGGCCAGGCGACTACATGGGAGGAACTACCTGCCGCCACCAGGCGCTACCTGGATCGCATTGCCGATCTAACCGGCGTGCCCATTGTTATCGTGAGTGTAGGCCCATGTCGCAGCCAGACCATAGTGATGGATAGACTGTTCTAGTCGTTGCCCGTGCCTTGACAGTCTCTCTCCATCTGTTGTACTATAGTATAGCGTGATGGGCCATTAGCTCAGTCGGCAGAGCACCTGACTTTTAATCAGGGTGTCCCGCGTTCGAGTCGCGGATGGCCCACCAAAGAAACATAGACGCCGCGCGGGTTGCACGGCTTTTTGTTTCGTCCTTTTGGGTTTTCTACTTATCACAGCAAACGCGTGAAAGTCGACTTCCCCTTGCACCACATCTTGCGAACTAGAGGGAGTGCGGAAGGTAAATAAGCGTTCAGGCAAACCATCAGTATAAAACCGAGACAAATACCGTAGAGGAAGTGTCGCATATGAAGAATATACTTACTCCCTGGAGCTTTCCAAAACACCTTGTTTTCAGTCTGATGTTCTCACTCCTGATTTGGCCCTTGTGTCGGCGGATTCTGGCAGTAGTGGTATTATTGCTATTATCCCGGAAATATGACGACGCTTCTGCCATAGGGATTATCGGAGGGGCCGATGGTCCCACAGCAGTCTTTATACCAGGCCCTGTGGGCTACTTCTTTATGGTCAGAATAGCAGTATTCATCGCTTTGCTGCTATTCTACCAGCCTGTCAAGAGAATAGTCGAGGGTATATGGTGATCTACCTTGGCCGCGCGTTCTTGTGCGGTCTTAGTTTCATTTCAGTTGACACCCAGCCGAGGCTAAGCTATAGTTCGTTGGCGTTTCCGGGGAGTCGTTCCCTGCGCGTGGGAGTTGAGTAAGCATAGATACCTGAACACGAATCTGAGGAGGTGCTGGCACTGGGGAGTGTCGGGGTCGACCAGTCGAAAGACTAGAGGAGGGGTTTTCTTACCATTGCCGCTGGACAAACTGTATCTCTTGTGGGCAGCAGTGCCGTACAATTTGCCCTTATCTGGTGGTTGGCTAGCGAAACCGCATCCCCTTTACTGATGTCCATGGCGGGCCTATCTGCATTCTTACCCCAGCTTCTGCTCGGTCCTATTGCCGGAGTCTGGGTAGATAGGCTGAGCCGGAAG
>JAAYHG010000100.1 GCA_012735455.1 Bacillota bacterium | reverse complement strand
TTGCTGTATCGGGCGATAGCGCCATTGCCCGAGTGCGCCGCTTAATCGGTGCCACGCGAGACGCTGCCCCTGGAAGCATCCGAGGTGATTTAGCTACCTCGGTTACAAGAAACGTTGAGCTTGGATCTGATTCGGCAGAGAGTGCAGCTCGAGAACTTGGCCTGTACTTCCAGCCGGAAGAGCTTATACCCCTGGAATGACAAGAGCGGCGACCGTTGCGGTCGCCGCTCTTTGTTATACAGTTCAGGGGACTCGCATAGATTTAAGAAGATCACACCCAGGTGTTAACTGAGAGCGGGGAGATGTGGATATGCGGTGGCTTAAGGCTGGTCAGGCAGGCTTAGTCTTGATCGCGTTGGTCTTGCTGCTCAGCCCTTTTTCCCACGGGCAAATGATCTCAGGTGAGCGTCGGTTGTGCGCGTGCGAGACTGTGCGATCCCTCCACCTGGCTACGCCCCCCATAACTGGCTTGGATGTTGCCGCTCTACAGCAGCAATTAGTCCGCCTGGGTTTATACCAGGGTAAGAGCGATGGTGTTTTTGATAAGAGCACAGCCCAGGCGGTGGCTGAACTCCAGAGACTGCTCGGTCTTAAGCCCAGTGGCCGGGTAGATGAGCGCACCTGGGAAGCAATGGCCTATTACCAAGAGAAGCCTGCCTTAAAGAACGAGGTCCCAGAGGGCGAAGTGAGCATCCTTGTGGACATAGATGCCCAGACGCTTATTGTCTACTTGGACGATGTACCTTACAAGCTGTTTCCTGTGGCTATAGGTAAAGCTGATTCGCCTACACCTTTAGGTGAGTGGGAGATTACGGAAAAAATCGCCGGCTGGCATGGAGCCACAGGGGTACGCTGGATGCGCCTCTCCACTCCGTGGGGAAGCTACGGTATTCATGGTACGAACAATCCGGCCTCCATTGGCCAAATGGCCAGTGCCGGGTGTGTGCGCATGTTTAACCATGACGTGATCGAGGTTTATGATTGGGCCCAAATCGGAACCAAGGTTACCATCAAAGGCCGCGGCGTCCATGGACCGGTTCGGGTAGCCATCGAGCAGGGCGCCGTGGGTCAGGATGTGGTCTTTTTACAGTGGCGGCTCAGAGAACTGGGGTTTGACCCTGGGCAGGCTGATGGTGTTTGTGGTGGTGACACAGTAAAGGCATTGACCTGTTGGCAGCGTTACCGTGGACTTCCAACCAGCGGGCGCACCGATCGCGACCAGCTTTATCTTCTCGGTTTATGGTAAACCGCGCAGGCAGAGGGGGAGAAAAGGTGTGGCGGGACGGCGGCTGTGGAATATTGCTCTGGGCCTACTCCTGGTTCTATCGTTCTTGTTCGGAATTTACCTCAGGTGGACACTGCAACCGGGGCCTGTGGGGATAAACCCGCAGGCCAGGATTGATCCATCAAAACATTACACGCTAACACTATGGGATTTTGCCCGCCCTTTCCCCGGCAACGACAGCTACCAGGAGGCACTAGAGGCGACCCTGGAAGACTTTTACCACAGGTTTCCTAATGTTACTGTGCACATTGAACTGCTTGATTGGGGAGAGGGAGCAGAACGCATCGCAGCCGCCTTGCGCCAAGGAGAGCCGCCAGATGTTCTGGGCACGGGACCTTTGGTGGAACTTGAGTTTGGCCCGCTTCAGGTGCCGTGGACTCCCTATGCCCAGGAGGGGGAACTCGAGTCCTATGCGGGTCCGGCATTGGGCGGAGTACGAGTAGGCAGTGAGCTTGTGGCCTGGCCTCGCTGGGTGACTCTGCCCCTCTGGGCTGGCAACGAGGATCTACTTGCGGCAGCTGGGATAGGGTTAAGTGAGATACAAGCTGCCGGGTGGACTTGGCCGGAGTTTATAAGGGCGGCACACCGGCTGCAAGAGCATTCCGCGGGGACGCTCCTTTTTAGCTGTTGGGACCTGGTGAGCCTGTGGGGGGAGATAAGGCGGGACGTCACTTACAAAGGGGAGGAGGGGCTGGAAGAGGCGGCCCAGCGTGCCTTGCTACTCAGGGACGTGGGTGGTGTGCCGCATCGTGTCGGCCTTAAAGGTTACTCGGGCTTGGAAGACTTCTTCGGGGGCCGCATAGCCATGTTCGGTCCCGTAGAACCATGGTTCTTGCGTGCTGTTCGTGAGCGTAGTGAGAGGGTTCAACGCGGTACCCTGCTTCCGGTAGGGCTGCCTCCTTTTTCTGTGGCCTTGATTCCACCGCCGGGAGTGGGCGAGGGTGAGCCCTTGCCCTTAACACAAGAGGTACTGGTGGTGTTTCGCCAGCGCCGTTACCGGGGCGATGACCAGACACGCTTAGCCATGGAATTGGCCCGTTATCTGAGTCAGAATGCTGCGCATCTGGGGGCAGGCCTGGATCTTATCCCCGCCTACACCCCTGTTGCCGAGAACTGGTGTCAGGAGTGGGATGTGGGTGACGGCAGGTTGCTGCTCAACTGGCTGCAGTATAGCGAGCCGCTAAGGGACAGTCCGCAGGCAGGTGAGAGGGAGGAGCTGGCCAATCTACTGGCAGATTTTTGGGCCGGGTACATAAGCGCGGCCGATCTTGCGGCAGAGGTGAAGAAGTAACTGCTGGCAGCGGTTTTCTTTTTTGGAGGGAAATAGGGCCAGGAGTCGAAATATAGGGAAGCAGGACGGCTAAAGTGTGCGCTGCAGATTGCAGAGGGCGCGCTTATCTGAGCCCATTAGGAGCGAGACTATGCCTCCACTGATTACCCTTACACTTATCTTCGCGGCTGGTATTATTACTGCCGTTCACCTGGCTCTTCCTGTTCCCCTGTGGCTGGGTACCGCCGGGGCTATCTTCATTATTGGTTTCTACTGCTTACTTGCTCGCAGGCGCCAAGGTTTGATTCTTACACTCTTGCTATTGACCTTTTTGTTAGGAGGTTTGAGGGCCGGCCTGGCACTTCTGCCTGAGCAGACCTTGGCACCGTTTGTGGGCAGTGAGGTGCTGCTGGAAGGGGTCCTGGTAGGAGAACCTCAGGCTACTGCCAGTGGCAGCAGCTACATTCTAAAGACACGTTTGGCTGGGAGAGGGGAAGAACTTACAACAGTCAAGGGCCTGGTGATCGTTTTCGACAGGCGCCCGCTCCAGGAGATCGAGTACAGCTATGGAGACCTGCTCCGCGTGAAGGGGACACTACTCAGACCGCGGCCTGCAGCCAACTTTGGTCAATTTGACTACCGGGCTTACTTGGAGCGCCGTGGGATCCGCTACAGCCTGAACGTTTCCCCTGCTGGAGGGCCGCAGAAGCTTGGCTCGGGGACGGGAAATGTCTACTTGGCTCGCCTCCTGAGCTGGCGTCAGCGTTTTGTTGAGATAGCTGACAACCTGGCCCCTGAGGATGCTGCCCTACTAAAGGGCATAACCCTGGGCGAGAGACGCGGTATTTCCGCTGAAACCATAGACCTTTTTACCACCAGCGGTACTGTCCACCTTCTGGCCGTATCAGGGGTGCATGTGGGGTTGGTGGCCGCATTAGCGCTGGGTATGGCACGCCTGCTGCGGCTACCCTTCTTCCTGCAGACACTGGTGTCTGCAGCCGCAGTCACCTGCTATGTAGCTTGGACGGGTTTTAGCGCTTCCGCTATGCGGGCGGGGGTTATGTTCCTGCTGGGTCTTCTCGGTTTTGCCACAGGAAGGCCCAAGAATGCCATAGTGGCCCTAAGTGGTGCTGCCTTCCTACTTCTTTGCCTCAACCCGATGCACCTTTACGACACCTCTTTTCAGCTTTCCTTTGCTGCTGCCGGCGGCATACTATGGTTGGCACCCTGCCTCATGGAAAGGTTCAAAGGAGGCCGTGCCACCTGGTTGTGGTCACCACTCATCGTGTCCCTTGCAGCACAGTTGGCTGTCTGGCCGCTTACTGCCTATTACTTCAGCGGGGTTTCGTTGGTTGGTTTTCTGGCCAGCCTGGTGGCCATACCACTGGCTGGTTGGGCTCTGGGACTAGGGCTTATGGGGCTTCTGAGCGGGGCAGC
>JAAYHG010000009.1 GCA_012735455.1 Bacillota bacterium | reverse complement strand
GTAAAAGGCAGGTCGCCTCTACCTTGACCCTGGAACAGGCTGTCGCCGGCTTCATCTTGTTCCGGCGCTTCGTTGGCCTCTTGCTCGCCATCAACCTTTGGCTGCTCCGTTTCTTCAGTCTCTCCTCCAGAACCTTCCTCTACCAGCCCGGATTCTTCCGGTTTTTCCGGTTCATGAGGCTTTTCCGGCTCATCTTTATCCTTACTATCACCGTTGCCACCACTACTGCCGTTGCCGTTATCGTCGTCTTCCGGCTCTTCGTCAAAGAGTTCGGCATGCACGATAAACAGGCCATTATACTCGCCCGACAGGTACCTAGAAGGTATGTCGAAATAAAAATGTACCGGACCTAGTACTTCCTCAGCACCTACACTAATCTTGTGTTCGGGTCCAGGGAGCCACTCAGACGCTTCGTTTCCGTGGGCAACAGTAAACATGCGTTCCTGCACAATACATCCAGCGGTGTGCTGGTGCCAATCGTCAAGGGTGCCCTCCAGGGTATACCAGATGCGCAGCGGTTTACTAGCAGCGTTCTTAATATTGAAAAGGTCTTTGTAAACGTACGTACTTGCGGGCTGAAAACCATACATAACACCGCCGCGGCCGATACCCGGAAAAAAGACCAGCTTGCCGGCTTCAGCGCTAATAACCGCGTTTGAGCGCGGCAGAGCTTCCATGGCAATCAGCCGGCTTGCGGCTTGTATCCCAGCACAGTACACTTGTGGCGTTACCCAAGTTCCAGTTAGAGCCATTACCACGGCAATCAGCAACAATTCAATAACTAGAGCCCGTCGCTTCATCACTCTCCCCCCGCCAGGAGCACTACTTAATTGCTTGTCCTGCCTGCCAGTACCACACCCCTGGCCTCACGATAGAAAGAGCACCCCCGGCTGAGAACCAGGGGCGCTCCGTAATCTTATCCTGCTCCTCCCGGGTACATCGCGTTCGCGAACTTGAGAAACTTAACCAGGAAAAGGATGCACCATTAAACTCAATTAACTTGCTGGGATTGCGTCTGCCTCTACAATAAGAGTCCAGGCGTACTCTTGCTCCCAGCCATTGAGAGCATCTGTCTTCGTGTCTATCCACATATCCTCACCAGGTTCCAGCTTAAACTCCAGGACGCCGCCCCCGTTATGAATACCGCTGAGGACTACCCAGTTTTGGTCGCCCTTCATGCGGACCCAAGCCCGACCTTGTTGATCGGGTTCCGTGCGGATCTTAACCATCACTGCGTTTTCCGAATTGTTCTTAACGTTAAAGAGTTCATTCCAAATATAGGTACTGAATGGCTGTACACCGAATTCCTCCCCGTTAAGACCCCTGGACAGATCAATAGCCAGTACCTGGGTATAGTTATCCGCACCATACCCCTTGTAGTATGCCGCCTCATGGTTGCCAGCCGTTAAGGCTAGTAAAGCTTCAGTGGTGTCGACAAGCTTCAAATTCATATCGTTCCTGACCTGTGCTGAAGTGTAGGCCATGGCAGCCATCACGCTGGCAATAGCTATGAGGGCAACTACAACCAGTACTCCCTTTTTCATACTTCCTACCTCCTTTTCTAGTGAAACACCCCATGATTTAGATCTCCCAGGAGGAACCATCACCCTCATTCTAGCTACCCTTACAAAATCTTACATGCCGCAAAAGAGTTATTTCGGCATCACCATAGGGTGTCTCGATCTACTACGCTTGTTCACCTGATAACATGCTTATGCCCCATTCCACCGTCCCCCAACGCATTAGTTGTAATACGAATTTTGCAGTCACCGAGGGTAGACAAAGGTACGACACGCCCTTCTCCTTGCGGCTACTTTGCTCGCTTTCAGAGCTGACATAGAATAGATTTGAAAGGAGGTTCGTCCACATGCCTCTCTTGAAAAAACCGGGGTTTCTTCTTAACGCAGCCTTATACATAATCACCGGCTTACTGATCATTGCTGCAGTGGGAGGGGCACTCACCCACAAACCGTTTCTGCTCACGGTCATAAGGTCCGGCAGCATGAACCCCACATTAAAACGAGGCGACGCTGTGATTATTCAGCGTGTAGATGAAAATACACGCTTAGCACCAGGGGACGTAATAGTCTTCCGTTCAGAAGGTGGCAGTTTGGCTGCGCAGGGGTGGATCATGCACCGTATCGTGTCCGGAGATGCAAAAACGGGCTACATTACGCAAGGAGATAATAATGATGAAACGGACCAAGAGAGTGGTGGATCTCTCCCTATTAAGCAAGAATGGGTGGTTAGCCGTGCTTTAGTCTTGGGTGGGGTAATACTAAAGATCCCTCTCATTGGCTACATACCGCTTTGGCTTGAGCATCTGCAAACACATCCCATGTTGCTGCCCGGTATTGCTGTGACACTGGCTTTCATTGTTGCTGTTGACGATCTCATGGGAAAAAAGAAAAAAGGAAAGAAAAGAGCTAACCGCAATCTAGAGCAGCAATTACTCTACTTTTTCAGTGGTCTTACCATTGCAGTAATTCTTGCCGGATCAACCCTGGCCATTAGCCAGCACCTGCGCTTGGAGTATGAGGTATCCCCTAACAGCAAAGGAGTAATAATGGGTAGCCCGGTAGGCATTATGCAACAAGGGGAAGTAGTAGAGCGAAGGCTTTCCGAGCTTAAGAATAATGGGTTCATTCCCATCGTCGCCTCTATCACAACCCATGATCAACAAATTCGGTTTAGCCACGATCTTCTTAAACTTGCTCCTGGACAAAAAGAAAAAATCACCATGACAGTAAGCGCCCAGGAACCGGGAAAATATAAATCCAGTATCTGGATTGGACTGTTTTATCCACTGCTGCCCGCGGGCTTGATCCATTATCTTGCCAGGAAAAGCTTCTGGCTGGCATTGGCAGTCTTAACCATGTTGCCAGCTCTGCCCCTTATCCTGCTGCCAGTGCTGGAGCCGCGCCTTAGGCTGCAGACAAAAAAAGAAATCCGCCGCACCCTGCGGCGGGTAAGTCGGCGTCTGCCGTTTACCTTTTAACTGCGGGAGCTGGTCTGGCCAGGACCAAAACCGTGGGACAAGGCGTAGAGGGCGGCCTGGGTTCTATCGGTCAGTTCCAGTTTTTCGAGAATCTGGCTTACATGTTTCTTCACGGTATACTCGGTGACATAGAGGGCAGCGGCGATGTCACGGTTTGACAGTCCCTGCGCCAAAGCAGCTAAGACCTCTTTTTCCCGTGGAGTGAGCTGGGATAAGGGGTCATTTTCTTCTTGATTCATGAGGGCCTGGACGATGGTGGGATCGATGTAGGTGCGACCCCGGCCCACCAGGCGAATGGCGGCTATGAGCTCCTCGGGCAGAGCTTCCTTGAGGATATAGCCCTCCACCTTTTCCGCCATGGCCCGGCGCACATCACCCTCCTCGCTGTAGGAGGTGAGAATAATAAAGCGGCAGCGGGGTGCCACCT